>JANXOM010000029.1 GCA_025353585.1 Deltaproteobacteria bacterium | reverse complement strand
CTCATCCCCGGCGTCGGGCAGCTGGTGAACGGGGAGACGGACAAGGCGATCGGCGTGTTCGTGGTCCACGCCGTGGCGTGCGCGGGCGTGATCGGCGCGATCCCGGTCATCGGCCCCGTCGCGGGCATCGTCGCGGGCGCGACCTGGCTCTACGCCGTGGCCGACGGCTATATCCAGGGCAAGAAGAAGCGCTAACCTCGGGGCAGATGGCCGACGACGTCAGCGACCCGCCCTTCGAGCAGTTTTCCGGCACCGCCACGTACATCGTCTCGGACGACCTGCGCCACGCAGTGAACGTGGCGGTCGCCCTCGCGCGGCCGCTCCTCGTGCGCGGCGAGCCGGGCACCGGCAAGACCTTGCTCGCCGAAAACCTCGCCGCGGCGCTCGCGCTGCCCCTCGTGCGGTGGCACGTGAAGTCGACGACCAAGGCCAAGGACGGCCTCTACGTCTACGACACGGTGGCGCGGCTCCACGACTCGCGCTTCGGCGGCGACGACGTGAAGGACATCGCGAAGTACATCAAGCTCGGGCCGATGGGCGAGGCGCTCGCGGCGCCGTCGCGCGTGGTGCTGCTGATCGACGAGATCGACAAGGCGGACATCGAGTTCCCGAACGACCTGCTGCTCGAGCTCGACGCGATGCGGTTTCGCATCGACGAGACGGGGCGCGAGGTCGTGGCGCGCGAGCGGCCGATCGTCATCATCACGTCGAACAACGAGAAGGAGCTGCCGGACGCGTTCCTGCGCCGCTGCGTCTTCCACTACATCCAGTTCCCGACGCGCGAGCTGATGCAGGAGATCGTGCGCGTGCACCACCCGGACATCACGGACCGCGTGCTCGATCAGACGCTGGAGCTGTTCTTCGGGCTCCGCGCGACGCCGAAGCTGCGCAAGAAGCCGTCGACGTCGGAGCTGATCGACTGGATCTCGGCGCTCAAGAAGTCCGGCGTGGACCTCGGGCGCGTCGGCGGCGGCATCCCGTTCCTCGGCACGCTGCTCAAGACGGAAGCCGACATCGAGCTGCTCGGCAAGCGCGCGAAGGCGTAGCGGGAGGCCGCGATGCTGATCGACTTTCTGTTCGAGCTCCGCAAGCGGAAGATCCCCGTGTCCACGCACGAGTGGATGGCGCTGATGGAGGCGATGGCGCTCGGGCTCCACGACAGCTCGCTCGATGGCTTCTATCGGCTGTGCCGCACGCTGACCGTGAAGGACATCGCGCTGTACGACGCGTACGACGAGGCGTTCCTGTCGTACTTCAAGGACATCCAGGTCGACTCGATCAAGCTGACCGAGGAGCTGCGCGCGTGGCTCGCCGATCCGCGGAACCTCGAGACGCTGACGCCCGAGCAGCAGGCGGCGATGAAGGAGCTCGACTTCGAGAAGCTGCGCGAGATGTTCGAGCAGCGGATGAAGGAGCAGAAGGAGCGGCACGACGGCGGCAATCGGTGGATCGGCACGGGCGGCACGTCGCCGTTCGGGACGGGCGGCAAGCACCCGACGGGGCTGCGGGTCGGCGGGGGCGGAGCGCGGAGCGCGATGGGCGTGGCCGACGAGCGGCGGTTCCGCGACTACCGGCGGGACATCGTGCTCGACGTGCGGCAGATCGACATGGCGCTGCGCGGGCTGCGGCGGCTCGGGCGCGAGGGGGCGGTCGAGGAGCTCGATCTCGACGAGACGGTGGAGCGGACGGGCAAGAACGCGGGCGATCTCGACATCGTGTTCCGGCCGCCGCGGCGCAACCGCGTGAAGGTGGTGCTGCTGATGGACGTGGGCGGCTCGATGGACCCGCACGCGGAGCTCGTGTCGCGGCTGTTCACGGCGGCGTCGCGCAGCGGGCGGTTCGCGAAGTTCCGCAGCTACTACTTCCACAACTGCGTCTACAACCAGCTCTACGACGACGCGTCGCTGCGCACGGGCATCCCGACGGCGGACTTGATCAGCGGCAGCGATCGCGACGAGAAGCTCGTCATCGTGGGCGACGCGCTGATGCACCCGGCGGAGCTGCTCGACCCGGGCGGCTCGATGTACCTGGCGAGCACGGCCCGCGCCTCGGGCATCGAGTGGCTGCGGCGGCTCTCGGCGCACTTCCGCAGCGCGGCGTGGCTCAACCCGGAGCCCGACCGGTTCTGGTCGGGCACGACGATCGAGGTCATCGCCTCCGTCTTCGGCATGTGGGCCCTGACCCTCGACGGCCTCGCAGCCGGCGTGCGCTACCTCGTGCGCGGCGGGGAGCGCCCGCGCGTCGGCGACCCGAGCCGCTGGGTCAAGGCCGCCGGCGGCTGAGGGGACGCTGTCACGTCTGTCAACTCTGGCTTCTTGGCGTTCCCTCGCGATCACGCGAACTTACCTGGGGACGCTGTCATGTTTGTCAACTCTGGCTTCATTCTGTCCGGCCACCGGACACGGATCCGCGCGCAGAGTTGACAAACGTGACAGCGTCCCCGGGTAGGTACGCGAAATGCTTCGAGATGCTCGAGGAGTCAGAGTTGACAAACATGACAGCGTCCCCGGGGCGGGGGCGGCCTCAGCAGCAGGGCAGCTCGCCGCGCCCGCCGCAGGTCGCGGCCTTGTGGCTGCACGAGGCGGCCTTGACGAAGTGGCCCTCCTTGCGCATGACCTGGTTGCACTCGCGGCCGGTCTTGGAGCCCGAGGCGTCGACGGCTTCGATCTTGAATTCGAGGGCGACCGACGGGGGCTCGGCGTTGCCGTAGTCGTCGAGGATGCGCTCGAGGTGGAGCTCGCCCGAGACGATCACGGCGGAGATGCCGCGCGCCTCGGCGTCGAGCTCGTCGTCGCCGGCCGTGCCCTTGAGGCGCTTCGGCTTCCCGAACGGGAACGTCTGCGGCTGGATGTAGCCGTCGGCGTCGACCACGATCTTGACGACGCCGAACGACAGCTCGCTCCCCAGCATCACCGGGAACGACGCGCTCGCGTTCGTGAGCTGCAGCGGCGAGGGGCACGCCAGCGAGCCCATGCCACCGCCGCCCTGCGCGAAGAACTTCCCGTCGTACGGCTTCTTCCCCGGGATCCGATGCGCCGCGTGCTCCGCCGCGATCTTCTTCGCCGACACCTCCGCGCTCATCGCCGGCCAGCGCACCAGCTTGTGCGTCTTCGGCGCCTTCGTGTAGACGGTCATCCCCTTCCAGCCGCCGCCGCCACCCTGACCGTCGGCGCACTTCTCGATGTACTGGACCTGATCCTTTCCGTACTCGGCGATGAAGTGATCGACCATCTCGAGGCCGTGGCGCTTCATGTCGTGGTCGCCGTCGTCGTGGTGCTCGTCGAAGTTGATCGCCAGGTTACAGCCCGGGTGCTGCGCCATCGTGTAGTCGAACATCAGCTTGCCGGGCGTCGACACCACGACGCCGGCCGGCTGTTCAAAGCTGATCTTGGAAACGTAAGCGCCCATCAGCGGCCAGTTGATGATCGCCAGCGGCTCCTTCTTCTCCTCGGCGAGCGACATGCGCGGCGACCAGTGCTCGTTGTCCGACTGGTTCATGAACCAGCTGATCACCGGGGGGACGTCGAGCATCTGGCCCGTCGCCGTCGTCGGCATCACCGCGATCCAGTGCGAGCCGCAGCTCGCGAGTGGGCTCGTGCCGATCGAGTCCGTCTTGGACTCGTCGTAGGGCTCGAGGTCCTCGAGCCGGATCGGCTTGGTCAGATCGTGCACGTTCGCCGCATAGATCCCGTCGACGAGGACGAGCACGCCGGGGCCGCCCGGCTTCACCGTCCAGTGGTCCGCGGCGATCCGGATCACGCGGTCCTTCTCCTCGACGAGGCACGCGAGCCGGTCGTAGCTCTGCCCGCCGGGCGCCACCGTCTCGTGGGTCGTGTTCACCTGGTCGGCCGCCGGCTGCACGATCCGCAGCGCCGGCTCGGGCTCGGCCGGCAGCGGCGCGTTCACGTGCTTGTAGGTCAGCGGCACGCGGTCGGCGTGCGCGACGCCGGCGAGGGCGGTCACGGCGGCCAGCGCAGTCAGGACGAGCTTCATGCCCCTTAGTGGCCCCGCGCCGCGCGGGTTTGCACGCGATCTCTACTGATTGAACGTCGGCTCGGGCTCGCCGGCCGGAGGCGTCGGCGGGGTCACGGGCGGCGTCGGGGTCGGGGTCGGCGTCGGGTCGGGCGGGGGGCCCTCGGCGCTGCCCGGCTTGGGATCGCCGCCGCCGTCGCCACC
>JANXOM010000007.1 GCA_025353585.1 Deltaproteobacteria bacterium | reverse complement strand
GCACGGCTGAAGCCGTGCCCTTCCCGTTCGTTCTCCTAGCGAAACTTCTTGCAGCGCTTCGACGTACGGCGCAAACGGACGGAGGTGGGCCTGATCGGCGGCGTACATGCTAGTGGCGGAGAAATATTCAATCTCGCCGTGCATCAGGAGCCAGAGCGGGCCACCGTTGTAGGGCGCGCCAAGGTCGAGTTCGAGGCTGTGGGGCTCGGCGAATCCCTGGAACGAGAGAACCTTAAAATCGCCGAAGTAGCGATGCGCGAGCACGTCGGGGTCAACGAGGAATCGCCTCGCGACCTCGGCTGGGAAGACGAACGCCAGCGCGCTCGACAATCTCGCGCACCGACATCGGCACTTCGGTCTCGCGCAGGATTTCTTCCACCACAGCAAGCGTGCTCATACCTTCGTGCCTCCCAGAAAATCGGCGGACCGTCGAACCGTCGAGACGAAAGCATCCTAACGCCGGGGCCTCCGGGAACCAGTCTTGACATCAATTTTTTTTCGCGGGACCAAGGCGCCTACATGCCCACGTCCGGAATTATCGAGCTCATCTCGCTCCTGCTCGGCCTCGCAGGATTCGGGGTTCACCCGAACGCTAAACCCGTCACCGCCGACGCTGCCCTCGAGTACGCGATCCCGGATCCGGACATCGTCGTGCAGGTCGACGCGGCCGCGCTCGTCCCGAGCAACTACAAGGCGCTCCTCGACCTCCCGAACCAGCCGCAGATTTCTTCCTCACCGGACCTCTCCGCGATCGTGCGCAAGGTCATCGGCGAGGTCGAGGGGGGCCGCGGGCTCGCGAAGCAGGCGACCGGCATCGACGTCACCGCGGACGTGCAAGACGCCACCGTGTTCGTGCAGCTCACGCAGCGGAGCGATCCGAACTTCCTCGCGGCCGTGCACGGCAAGTTCACGACGGCGAACGTCGACAAGATCGCCGCGATGGCAAACCACCGCGCCACGCCCGCCGGGTCCGGCGCCTGGGTCGAGATGGACGACAAGACGTCCGTCGGCGTGACCAAGGACCACGTCCTCCTCATCGGCACCACGCCCTGGGTCCGCGACCGCCTCGCCGACAACTGGAAGATGCCGTCGCACGCCCCCGGCACCACGCTCGGCTACGCGGCGGCCGCGATCGACGGCAAGCCGGTCCTGGCCGTCGTGCTCACGCTGTCCGCGAGCGCCCGCCAGGAGGTCGTGCGGAAGCTCGACGGCACGGTCGTCTTGACGGACCTCGTCTCGCGCCACAAGGCCGCCGCGTTCTCCATCTACGCCGACGGCGCGGGCTGGAGCTGGACCGACACGTCGAAGGCGGGCCTCGAGTCGGTCGCGTCGATGTCGGACGGCATGGTCGACATCCTCCGTGCCGCGCAGATCGCGCCCCGCGGCATGGGTAAGCTCGCCCTCGGCGCGCTCGAGTCGTACAAGGGCGACAAGCGCGTCGAGGACCTCCTGCGTCACCGCGACGAGCTGCTGAAGGTCGTCGGGATGTACTCGAGCGACGGTCAGTTCAAGGTCAAGACGGACAAGGATCCGGCGAAGCTGACGCTGACGGTGCGCGCGACCGGCAAGACGGCGAGCGAGGTGTTGCCGATCGGCTTCATCGGCCCGCTCGCGGCGTTCGGCTACTTCGTCGAGCGCGGCGGGCAGGTCACGTCGCAGCCGCCGCAGATCGGCTACCCGCCGCCGCCGCCGGTGGCGCCGCGGCCGGGCCCGACGGGCAAGCGCCCATAGCGGTCGCCGCCGGGAGACGCTAGACGCGGGGCTGCGCGTGCGGTGCGCTCTGCAGGCCCTCGGGCCGCAGCTCGCGCACCATGTCGCGGATCGCCGTGACGTCGTCGAAGTCGATCGCCTCCGGCTCGAACGACGGCGGCTCCACGGTGATCTCGATGATCATATCGTCGTCGATGGGGAGCGGCGAGCGGCCGTCGCGCCGATCCGCGGCGCGCCGCTCGTACTGGAACACGCGGGAGTCGAGGCGACCCACGCGGCGATCGCGCTTGCGGCGCTCCCGCGACAGGGCGTCGCGGAGCAGCGCGAGCGTGCGGGGCATGGGCGCGAGCGTCGCGACCTGCCCCGAGCAGTTGAAGCACATCGGGCGCCAGCCCCCGAACAGCTCCACGTTGCGCAACACGTGCTGACGCTTCTCGCTACAGGTGACGCACTTCGCACCGAGACCCACGGGGCGCGCGTCGACCCAACGCGCATAGCAGCCCCAGCAGCGCCCCCGGCGGAGCTCGCTTACCTTCGCGTTACAGACCTCGCACTCGTGCACGACGTTCCTCTCCTCTGGCTTAAAGCAGCCGGATCCTCGGCACAACTTTTCGGCTATGGTGGCCGCGAAGTGCCGTCGACGCGGGCTCTCATCCACGCTCCGTGGTCGGCCAGCAAGGTCTCCACGGCGCTGCGCTGCCCGCGCCTGTTCCACTTCAAGTACGTGCAAAAGCTCAAGGAGCCGGAGGTGATGCCCGAGGCCCGGATCGGCAAGGCCATCCACCACGCGCTCGAGCTGACGCTCCAGGGCCAGACGCTCGCCGAGGCGCTCACGACCTCGCGCGTGAAGCTCCAGGGCGACTCCGAGCACGCGCGGTTCGACGCGCTCGCCACGGGGATCCCGGCCTTCACGAGCCGGATCGGCCAGTTCAAGCAGCGCAAGCGCGTGACGCGGCAGCTGGTCGAGTACTCGCTCGCCGTCCGCGAGGACATGACGACCACGCAGTTCTACGCGGGCGACGCGTACTTTCGCGGCGTGCTCGACCTCGGGTACCTGTTCTCGGACGCCGGCATCGCGCTCGTGGACCACAAGACCGGCGTGCGGCTGCCCGGCACCTCGATCACCGACCAGCTCGAGGGCTACGCCGTGCTCGCCGCCGCCGCATTCCGGCACGCGAAGACGTTCTGGCTCGGCGTGCACTGGCTCGCCGAACGCGCGGTCGAGTGGAGCAAGCCGGTGCCGCCGGAGATGATCGCGGACGAGCTGATGCCGGATCTGCTCGACAACATCGAGGCCGCCGCGCTCGCCGTCAGCGACGGGCCGCGGACGAACCCCAGCGCCTGGTGCGACCGCTGCAGCTACCGCGGGCTCTGCCCCGCCAGCACCGAGGTCCGCTACGAGCCCGTCGAGTACGACGAGGACGACGAGGACTGAGCGGCACACCGCATGCCGGACCGCGATCGCATCCGCACCGAGCTCCTCGAGCGCCTCCGCCGCTTCGAGTGGGATGTCGCGCGGGACGAGCAGGCTCGCGCCGCGCGCCTCGTGCTGCGCGACAAGGTCCACGACCTCCTCAACTTCGTGCAGATCGTCGACCTGGGCTCGCAGGCCCTCGCCCCGCACACCGCGCCCGCCGGCGACGAGTTCCTCGTGGATCTCGCCCTCGCCGCCGCCGATGCAAAGACCGCCGTGCACGCGCTCCAGCAGCTCGCGCACGCCGGGGACCGCCCGCCGGCCCGGACGGTGATCGCGAGCGTCGCGCGGGCCGCCGTCGAGCAGCTCCGCGGCGCCGTGGACGCCCTCGACGCGCAGGTCCTCGTCCCCGACACCGCCGCCGTCGCCTGGACCCGCGAGGAGCTCGAACTCGTGCTGATCGCGCTCGCCCTCGACGGCCCGCCCGACGCGCCGCTCGAGCTGCTGGTGCGCGCGCGCGACATCGACGGCCGCCCGTGCCTCGAGCTCGTGTGCGGCCCGCTCGACGAGACCGGCGTCGGGGCTCGCCTCGCGGCCGCGCTGGCCGCCCGGATCGGCGGAGACGCCGCCGTCGCCGAGCGCCGCGGCGGGGGCCACGAGATCGCGGTCGCCGTCCCGCTCGCGCGCTAGCGCCTCGCGAGCAACTCGCCCGAGGCGAGCGCCTGCCGCCGGAGCTCGGGTCGATCGAGGTAGCGCCGGAACTCGTCCGCCTCGAGGAGATCAAGCCAGACGGGGCTCGGGTACGCGGCGCGGAGCAGCGTCGTCTTGCCGGTCGACGCGGCCCCCACAGGAGGACCGCGTGAACATCTACTTCAATCCATCATGATGCTTTGAATTGCAACTGCTGTTCTACAACGCCTACTTCTCGGTGGGCGAGCGCCAGCGCAGCACGCGCGCCGGCCACGTCGGCAGCCCGTCCTCGCGTCGCTTGGGCGCGCCGCGGGCCGTGAGCTTGGCGAACATGGCGAGCGCCGCGTCGAGGATCGCGGGGGCGCCCGTCGGGACGAGCTCGACGCTGCCGTCGTCGCCGAGCACCGCGGACCCCGCGAACTCGGCGTCCGGCGTGTACACCACCACGCGGTAGTCCGCGCGCGCGGCCTCGCCCGGGGCGCCCGTGCGCTCGAGCAGGAACCGCGCGCCGGCGGTCGGCCGGAGGCTACTCACCGAGGTCAGCCGCGAAGCGGCTCGAGACGTCGGCCGCGTTGCCCCACTGCGCCTTCTTCCACTCGGTGTTCCAGTTGCGGAGCATCCACATCGGGTCCGCGAGCAGGCGCGCGCCGATCTCGGCCGACGCCTGGCCCCACAGGTCGTGGCGCTCCTCGGGGTCCTTGGTCATGTCGTAGAGGTGCGGCATCGCGCCGCCGACGAGCTTGATCTTCCAGTGCCCGATGCGGCCCGCGTGCATGTTCTCGTACTGCGACGACGTCGACATCAGCGGGTAGCCGCCCTGCCCGTTCGCGAGCGGCACGAGCGACATGCCCTGCCACTCCGCGTCCTGCGGGACGCCGAGCGCGTCCGCGAGCGTCGGCGTGATGTCGATGCTCTCCGTGCCCTCGGTGACCTTCGCCGCGGGGAACATCGCCGGGTAGTGGATGAGGAGCGGGACGTGGAGGAGCGAGTCGCGCTCGCTGCCGCCGTGGCCGACGCGCCCGTCCTCCCACTGCTCGTCGCCGTGGTCGGCCGTGATGATGATCATCGTGTCGTCGTACACGCCCCACGTCTTGAGCTGCTCGACGAGCTTGCCGACGAGGTCGTCCTGGTAGGAGACGTTGGAGTCGTAGAGCGCGCGGACGTGCGCCTTCTCCTTCTCGGTGAGGTCTTTGCCGTCGCTGCCGTTCGGGCCGTCATCGCCGTACTCGCTCGCGAAGCGGCCCTTGTAGCCGCCGTCGTACTTGCCCATCCACGGCTGCTTCGCGCGCCACGTCACGTGCGTGTCGATGAGGCCGAGGTAGAGGAACCACGGCTGGTCCTTCTTCTTCTCGACGAAGGACATGCCCTTCTCGATGATGTCGGCGCCCTTGAGGCCGAGCTCCTTCTCGATGTGGTTGACGAACTGATCCCAGCCCGAGCCGAAGCCGCGCGCGGGGCGGATGTAGCCGTTGCCGGAGGCGCCGGCCGTGTAGAGGTGCGCCTTCTTCGCGACCTCGTCGATCGTCGTCCACTTGTCGGCGAGCTTGTCCGACATCTCGATCGCCTTGTGCTTCGCGAGGTAGTTCGAGCTCCAGATCGCGGCGTGCGAGACCTGCGACTCGTTGCCCTGCACGTAGTCGTTCATGAACAGCGTCGAGTCGCCGGCGAGCTTCTCGAAGTTCGGCGTCTCGGGGCGCGCCTTGGGGTTGAACGGGCGCACGCGATCGGCGCGGAGCGAGTCCATCACGATGAACACGACGTGCTTGGGCGGCGCGCCGCGCTTGACGGCCGGGGCCGGGGTCGGCAGCGCGATGGCCGCGTTCGCGAGCTGGGCCTGGGCGCAGCCGGTCGCGGTGAGATCGAGGCGGACGGCCTTGCCGCCGACGGGCGAGAGGTCGAGCGCGTGGTCGCCGGCGGCCATCGTGAGCTCGGTCTTCGCGCCGTCCTCCGCGGTCGCGAGGACCTTGAGGCCGCAGGTCTTGTCGGCGAGATCGCCGACGAGCTTGGCCTTCTCGGGCACGGCCACGAACCAGCTCATCGCGCCGTCCTTCGGGATCACGAGCGCCTTCGCGGCCGGGTCGTAGAACTTCGCCTGGCCGTCGTCGCCCGCCGGCGCGTCACCGCCGACCTGGAGCCAGGCGACCTCGGCGCCGGACGACTTCATGAACAGCGCGAGGCCGTTCTCGCCGTCCTTGAGCTGCCCCGCCGGCACCGAGAGCTCGAGCGTCGACCAGCCCGACGCGACCTTGCTGTTGATGTCCTTGTTGTCGTTCACCTTGAGCGACAACGTGTTGTCCTTGTCGCTGTGGATGCGGACGCGGACGGTCGCCTTGGCCACCTGCGCCGGCGTCAGCGGGACGAACACGGTGGCGCTCTTGCCGACGATGCGCGCGACCTTCGTGTCGCCCTCGGTCTGGCGGAGCTCCCACGCGCGCTTCGCGCCCTTCATGAGGTTGCCGAAGCGGGTGTACTTCGCGAAGCCGGCCGAACCGCCGGGGACGAGCAGGCCACCGGCGCGCGTGAGGTGGGCCGAGAGGCGATTGTCGACGAGGGAATAGACCACCTGGACATCGCCGCGCGCGGCGGGCGCCGGCTCGGGCGCACCCGGCGCGGCCCCCGGGGCCGGCGCGGCCGCGAGCTTCTCGGTGACGGGCGCGGCCTGGTTCGGATTCGGGTGCCCCGGCGCCGGGGCGGCGGTCTCGGTGACCTTGGCCTCGGTGGAGGTCGCCTCCTTGCTACCGCCCTTGTTACACGCGGCGAGCAGGAGGAGGACGGCGGCAAAACAACGAGTGGTACGCACGGAGCCTCGTCGGTATTCCACTCCGGCGGCGAGGTCAAGCAAAGTCATTGCCCGGAGGCGACTTGCCTCTCGGAGGCCCTGGATCGATCGCGGCCCCGTCGCGCGCTTGTCGGCCCTGCCGCCGGCTGGAGCCGGACGCCACGCCACGCGCTCCACGGCTACCTCCACGCTGCCGACAGCGGGCCGCCCCGGACATCCGCGGTCGGCTTGGCTAGGCCGGCCCGTCCGAGCTCAGACGAACCGCCAGGCGTGCGCGTAGAGGTTCGCGCGCGGACCGCGGACGAAGCCCGCGATCCCGATGCCGAAGCGCTCGGCCAGCTCGACCGCGAGCGAGCTCGGCGCAGAGACGGCGGCGACGATCGGGACGCCGAACATGATCGCCTTCTGCACGAGCTCGTAGCCGAGCCGGCCGCTGAGGAAGAGGACGTGCGCGGCCGGCTCGAGCCCCGCGCCGAGGGCCCAGCCGACGAGCTTGTCGACGGCATTGTGACGGCCAACGTCCTCGCGCGCGGCCACGAGCCCCCCGCGCGCGGTGAACAGGCCGGCCGCGTGGAGCCCGCCGGTCGCGTCGAACACGGCCTGCGCAGGGCGGAGCGCGGCGGGTAACGCCGCGAGGACGGCGGCGGTGATCGTCGTGTCCGCCGTGACCTCGCGCGCCCGGCGCTCCAGATCCGCGATCGCGACGCGGCCGCAGACACCGCACGCGGCCGTCGAGAGCAGGCCGCGCCCCGCGAACGCCGATGCGTCCACATCGACATCGACGGTGTCAGCGTCGACCTGCTGCCCCGGGCCGGCGGTGACAGACTCCGCGTTCAGGAGCCCGCGCACGAGCTCGAGATCATGTCCGGGCGTGCGCATGATCGTCGCGACCGGCGTGCCGCGCGCGGCGAGCACGAGCGGCGCCTCGACGACCAGATGCTCGCGGTCCGCGCGCCGGACATCGGCGTCCACGCGCTCCACGGCGACCTCGCGGATCCGGATCGGCTCGCCTTCCGCCGGTGCCATGCGTGAATGCTACGATGCGCGCGTGTCACCCGCAGCGCCGAGCGCGACCAAAGACCGCGTGTTCCGCGATCCGGTACACGGCCTCGTCGAGCTGAAGGGCGAAGACCGCCCGATCGCGGATCTCCTCGATACCCGCGCGATGCAGCGCCTGCGCCGCATCAAGCAGATGGGCTTCGCGTGGCTCGTCTATCCGGGCGCGGAGCACTCGCGCTTCGGCCACGCGCTCGGCGCCTTTCACATCGCGCAGCGCGTGGTGCACCGGCTCGCCCTGCCCGCGCCGATCGCGCTGCACGTGAAGGTCGCCGCGCTCCTCCACGACGTCGGTCACGGCCCGTTCTCCCACGCGTGGGAGCACGTGTTTGCCGCCGCCACGCCAGCGTGCGCGAGCGGGCTTCATCCCGGGGGCGTCGCGCAGGGCCACGAGCAGTGGGGGGCGCGCATCGCCGTCGAGGATCCGGAGCTGTCGGGCGCGCTCGAGGCGCTCGAGCCTGGCCTGCCCGCGACGCTGCGCCGGTTCTGGGGCAAAGACTACCAGCCGCACTACGCGCGCAAGCTCGTGTCCTCGCAGCTCGACGTCGACCGCCTCGACTACCTCCTGCGCGACGGTCACTACTCCGGCGCGGGCTACGCCACGTACGACCTCGACTGGATCATCCACGCGATCCAGATCGCGCCCATCGCCGACGGCCGCGACGACCTCGTCGTCGATTATCGCCGCGGGATGTACGCCGTCGAGCAGTACCTGTTCGCCCGCTCGTACATGTACGCGCAGGTCTATCACCACAAGACCGTCCGTGCGGCGGAGTGGATGTTCATCAAGACCCTCGAGCGGTTCGCGCGGCTCGCCCGCGCGAACGCCGAACCGCCGGGCCTGGCGATCGGCGCCGCGATGGCGCGCGGCCAGAGCGTCGCCGTCGCGGATTACCTGCGCCTGCACGACGTCTCGCTGACGACCGCGCTCGACGCGTGGGCCGGCGCCGATGGGAGCCGCGGCGCGGAGGATCCCGTGCTGCGCGATCTCGCGGCGCGGCTCGTCGATCGGCGCCTGTTCAAGACGTTCGATCTCGGCGACGACCTCGCGGCCGCCGAGCGCGTGTACCCGCGGGCGCTCGAGGTGGCGACCCGCCGCTTCGGCGAGGCGGCCACGAGCTACCTCCAGCTCGACACGACGCGCCAGGTCGGCTACCTCGCGTCGGAGGACGAGGAGCTCCACGTGGTCGGCCACCCGAAGCACGACGCCGTGACGCTCAGCCGCTTGCTCGAGGACATGCCGCTGGGCCACCCGCTCTCCGCGATCCGGATCGTCTGCGCGCCCGAGCTGGTCGACGATCTGCGGCCCCTTGTGGCGCAGGCGCTCGGTCAGCGAGGAGCCGCGGGGGGGACCGCGCTCGAAGACGCATGAGGCCGTGGTGAGGCCGTCCGTGGCCGCCGGTCGCGATCAGATCCGCCGTGCATCCTCCCTTCATGACGAGCCTTCGGATGCAACTTGTCGCGGCGGCCACTGCGCTCTCCCTGTCCACGGCCGCGGCGGGGTGCGCCTACGTAATTCACCCCGAGCAGCGCGGCAACACCGGCGGCGACCTCGACGGCGTGCCGCTCGTGGTCGACCTGTTGCTCCTCCTCCCGGGCCTCCTCCCCGGCATCATCGCGCTCGTCGTCGACTTCGGCACCGGCGCGATCCACACGGGCGGCGGCGGCGGCCACCACGGCGCCGTCATCGTCGTCCACTGACCCGCGGCGCTTCCGGCTTGCAGCTCGCCCCGCCTCGCGGTACCCACAGAGGCACGGGGCGTAGCGCAGCCTGGTAGCGCACCTGGTTTGGGACCAGGGAGTCGGAGGTTCGAATCCTCTCGCCCCGACTATTTCCGGCGGCTGGTTCCGCGGTCGTCGTGCGACGGCAATGAAAAAGCCGCTCCAGCGACGGGCTGGAACGGCTGTGATCGCGGCGCGGTCGCGCGGCTATTTCTTCTTCGGCGGCGCGGCCTTGGCCGGCGCGGCCTTGGCCGGCGCGGGGGCCGCCTTCGCCGGAGCCGGCGCGGCGGGTGCGGCCGGAGCCGGAGCGTCCGCTGGAGCCTCGGCGCTCGGCGCCTTCGGCACGCGGCCGCCGGCCCACGAGAAGTAGTTCAGCATCATCGTGGTCTGGAGGTTCAGATCGCCGAGCGTGCTCTTGCCCTCGCCGGCCTTGATCGCGACCTGGAGCTTCGTCAGGCAGCTCTCGCAGGGGACCTTCGCGACCTTGGGCAGGGCGAGCAGGATGCTCTCGCGGATGATGCGGTCGTCGCTCTTCGCGTTGTCGAGGAGCGTCTCGGTCAGGTCCTGCGCCTTCGCGCCCTGCTTGCCGATCTCGAGCATCGCGCGCTCGACTTCGCCGTCGAGCAGGCCGAGCTTCTCTTCCGGCGTCCAGTCCTTGATGTCCTTGATGTACGGCGCGCAGTTCTTCGCCGCATCCTCGGGCGTCTCGGTCAGCGTCGCCGCGTAACACTTCATCTCGGTCTTGCAGCGGACCGCGACCTCGATGCGCGCGATGTGCGTCTGGAACATGCGGGCGAAGCTCTTGTAGTCCTTCGCCTGGCGATCGAGGGCCTTGTACGGCGCTGTCGCCGCCTTGTGCTTCGTGTTCGCCGTCTTGTACTCGTCCTCGGCCTTCTTGGAGGCATCGACCGCCTTGCGGATGTCGTCGGCGGTCTTGCTGTTGTCGTGCGTGGCGCGGAGGGCGTCCTGCTTCGCGGTGTCGCGCGCCTTGCGGGCCGCCTCGAGGTCCTTGTCCGCGGCGTCGGAGTCCGCCTTCGGCTTGCCGTCGGCCTCGGTGCGCTTCTTCGCCGAGGCGTCGAAGTACTTTTGCGCCATCGTGTTCATGACGTCCGCGGCCTTCGCGTCCGTCGCGAGGCGCGCGTACGACTGCGCGGCTTCCTGGCGGAGGCCGTCCTCGGCTTTGTTGTCGGCCGCGATCGCGCCGAGCTCGTCTGCGCCGGCGCCATCGTGGCTGACGAACGGGTACGCGTTGACCGCGAGCGCACGCGTCGCCGGGTCGAGGGGCGCCGTGTTCGTCGAGTCGGCGGACGGCGGCGGGGCGCCCTTCGGCGCGGGCCCCTTCGGCGCGCCCGCGAGCGCCTTGCCCTCCCAGAGCGCGCGCACGGCGGGCGCCGCTTCGGCCGAGCCGACCTTGCGGAGCGCGGCGAAGATCGCGTTGTACTGCGTGTTCGGCGTGGGCTGGTCGTCCTGATACGCGACCGGGAGCGGCGGGTGCGTGAGGGCGGCGAGGAGCGCGGGGACGGACTTCGGATCGTAGAAGTCACCGAGCACGACCGCGGCGCTGTAGTCCCGCGCCGAGACCGGCTGGCACTGGTCACCCGTCGCGTCGCCCTTGTCACCGCAGTACCTGTCGAGGCGCTTGTCCTTGAACAGCTGGTTGACGTCGGCGTTCGTGCCGAGGAGCGTGTCACTGAGCGCCTTCTCGGCGTCCGGCCCGATCGCGACGAGCGCGCGGCGGCTCATCGTGAACAGATCCGGCGCGCGGTAGAGCGACAACACGAGGGCCTTCGTCGCCGTCGGCGAGCGCAGATCACCGAGGCCGTTGATCGCCTGACTCGTGATGCCCTGATAGATCGCGTACTTCTCGGCGGCCGCGCGCTGCTCCGAGTGGTCCTTGACCTTCATCGGGTTCTGCGGCGGATCGGTGTCGACGAGCTTGATGAGCGCGCCCGCGGCCTTGGGCTTCTCGGTGTCGAACTTGCCGATCGCGCGGACCGATTCGACGAGCGCGGGCATCAGCTTCTTCGTCTGCGGCTTGCCCGACAGCTCGATGAGCGCGTCGAGGCCCTGCGAGAGCTTGCTCTCGCCCAGCGCGCCCGCGGCCTTCGCGGCGCTATCGACCTGGTGCGGGTTCGACTCGTCGACGTTCGTGATCGCGGCGATCAGGAACGGCGCAGCGGCGGCCCAGCTCTCCGGGCGACCGGACGGGCGGCCGTCCTTACCGTCGAAGTCGGTGACGGACTTCGCGTCGGCCTCGGCCGCCGTGAGCGGACGGGCCAGCGAGATGATCACCTCGAGGAGGTGCGGCGGCTTGCCCTGGTCGTTCCAGGCTTCGCCGAGCGCGGGGATCGCACGCGGGTCGCCGAGCTGCTCTAGCTGCGTGACTGCGCGCTCGGACTCGCGCGGCTCCTTCAGCTTCGCGGTCCAGGTCGAGTAGTCGTTCGGGTCTTTCGAGCACCCGGCGGGAGCGAGAGCGACCGCGAGCAACGCGGCGCAGATCAATTTGGACATGTACGGTCGCCTCTGGCGACGAGCCTACTTGTTCTTGACGGCGAACAAGAGGTTATCGAAGCCTGCAATCTTGGCCGTGTTGACGATCTTGTTGATCAGGCGCGCATCGGTCTCCTGATCGGCCTGCAAGATCGCGAGGCCGTCAGGACAGATGTGACCCGGCTGCGGGCGGATGTTCTGCTTGGCGTCCTCGCACGCCTTCAGCAGGTCCTTCGGCAGCGGTCGGTTGGAGGTCCCGACGCCATTGACGTTCTCTTTGATCTTCTTCGCCGCCGACTCGAGGCGCTCGTACAGCGCATCGATCTTGAACGTCGGCGAGTCGTCGCGCATGACGGAGTCGACCGTCGCGACGAGCTGACCCTGGTACGTGATCTCGTCCTTCGTCACGATGATGACCGGCGCCTCCTGGAGCGCCTCGCGCGAGTCAGCGATCGGCAGCTCGAGGCCACGCTGGGCCTGGAGCAGCTGACCACCCGCGGAGAACACCATCAGGAGGAAGCACACGAGGATCGTCATCATGTCGACGAACGGCGTCAGGTTCAGCGAGATGTTCGAGGCGCGCTGCCCCGCGCCGCTGCCCGACTTGTGGACGAGGTGCTTGAACTTGACCGAGTGATAGAGGCGAGGGCCTGCTGCGTGTACCGGCATGGTCTCCTCCTTCTCTACAGCGACGGTCGGGCCGCGAGGCCCGCCGGGTCAGTGAGTCCCACGTCGACGAACCCGACCTTCACGGCCACGTCCATCGCGTGAATGATGTCCTGGTACTGAACCGGGCTGGCCGAGGTGCTCTCGGCCGCGATCTCGAGATCGCTGCGGTCGGAGAAATAGGCAGAGGCCTTGTGCTCCTTCAGCGTCGACTCGAACTTCTCCCAGTCCTGCTCGCCCGGCGCCTTCTTCGGGATCTCCTGGAACTCGTTCACGCGCGAGATTCCAACGTAGATCTTGTCGGCCTGGACGAGCACCGACAGCGTGACGTGCTCGTCGTCCTGCTGGACGTTCTGCGTGTCGCGCGTCTTGCCCTTCGGCTGGATATTGATCTGGGCGATGTTCACCCAGACTGCCGTAACCAGCAGAAAGGCGGTCAAGCAGCTCATCAGATCGATGAACGGGACGATGTTGAGCTCGACGTTGACGCTCTTCTTATCGCCTGTCCCTAGTGCTGCGCCCATGAGTGACTCTCCTCGTTGCGGTTTGAGGAGAATTACGCCGTGGGCTGCATCTGCGTACGGTGCGACGTCACGAGGTTGACGACCTGCACGGTCACCTCGTTGATGTCATCCGTCACCGACGTCGTCTTGCCCTGGAGCAGCGAGAAGAACACGAGGCCGAACAGCGACACCATGATGCCGAAGCCCGTGCAGTTGAGCGCCTCGGCGATGCCCGTCGCGAGCTCGGTCGCCTTGTTGCCCGACTCTTCCGAGCCGACCGACGTGAACGACTTGATCATACCGGTGATGGTGCCGAAGAGGCCGGCCATGACGGCGAAGTTCGAGAGCATCGCCAGGTACGGCGTGCGCGCGTTGATCTTGGGGAGCTCGCGGAGCGCGGCCTCGTCCATCGCGGACTGGACCTCGTCGTCGGACTTGTTAAACTTCATGAGGCCCGCCTGGACGATGCGGGTCATCGGGGTCGGGTTGCCCGAGCAAACCTTGATCGCGCCCTGGACGTTGCCGCTCATGACCTGGCTCTTGAGCAGGGCGAGGAGCTTGTCCTTGTCCACCGAGGCGCGGAACAGATAGACCGCGCGCTCCACCGTGATCGCGAAGATCAAAACCGAGGTGATCAGGATGACCCACATCGGCCATCCGCCATCGTGAAAGTGGGTCGAAAGAGCGGTCATGGAATCGGGCCTCCGAGAAGAGAACGGTTTACGGGGAAAACGGTGAGAGCGGCATGTGCAACGGTCGATCCACGCGGCAACTATGTGACAAGACTCGCGTGGGTCGGTCAGGTTGCCGTGAGATCGCCGTAGCGTCTCGGGACGGTCCGGGTCAAAAAGCGACGTGTACTTATGTGCGCAAGCGAAGAGCTCGGCGGATCCGCGACACGCTTCGCGCAGCGCGAGCAGCGGCGCCTCGCGCACCTCAAATAGCCGCGCTTCGCGCAGCTAAGCGGAACCGCGACGCTGGTACCGTGTCTCACGGCCATGCGCTTTCGCTTCGTGGGACTGGTTGATGTCGGTGCATTGATCGTGGTGTTGATCGCCGTGGTGCTGCCGGCGCGCGAGATGTACGCGAGCGCGGCCGCCAAGGGCACGCCCGAGCAGAGGTTCGGGCTCGCGCTGGCCGAGGCGCGCGCGATCGCCGCGCCCAAGGACGCGATCGCGGCGACCGCGCTCTCGC
>JANXOM010000002.1 GCA_025353585.1 Deltaproteobacteria bacterium | reverse complement strand
CGGCCTCGGCGCGCGCGATCGAGACGTCGGCGCGAGCCTGGGCGACCTCGCCGCGGAGCCCCTCGAGCTCGGCGCGGGCGGCAGCCAGCTCGGCGCGGGCGCGATCACGCTCGGCCTCGCGCGTCCCGACCTCGGCGCGGCGGCGCTCGAGCTCGCGGTGCAGCTCGTGCTTGTCGACCGCTTCCTTGGCCCGCGTCTCGAGGTACGCGCGCAGGCCATCGGGCCCGTAGACCACGGCGAACGCGGTCGCGTACGCGGGGACCGGGGCGGTGTCGTCGCGGAGCTTCTCGAGCAGCGCGATGCGCTCGTCGACCTCGCGGTGGCGGTGCGCGTCGCCGAGGATGAGGACGAGCAGCTCGACGGCGGGGTCGTGATAGACGACCGGGATGGCCACGCGGAACGGCGGCGTGCCGTCGTCCGCGATGACGTTGAGGGCGTGGGCCGGGTCGCCGGAGTGCAGCCGCTCGACGAGCTCGGGGTCGGCGACCGCGTCGATCGACGTGTAGACCGTGGCGACGACGTCCCCGGCGGGCGTCGCGACGTGGACGGTCGCGGTCTGCGTGCGGCCGAGCGTGCCGCGATAGGCATTATGCGACGGCGCTCTGGTCCCCCTTGCCATGCCCCAGCAATACGACGAACCCTGAGAAACGTAAACGCGTACGCAAGCGTTAGTTGACGCCGCCGCTCGGCTCGTCGGCGACCGGCTCGACCACCGCGGCCTCCTCGTCGGCCTGCCCCGCATCCTCCTCGCCCATGTCGCCCATCATCTGCGCGGCGACGGCGACCAGCACCTGGTGGATGTGCTCGAGGGTGTCGAGCCGCCCGCACAGGGAGTAGTACTCCTCGACGGTGACCTCGCCCATCCGGTCGAGCGCCTGCTTGACGTGCGGCTGCATGCGCGCCGGCGCGTCGAGCTCGCTGTCCAGATCGTCCAGGTCGGACTGGGCGATCGCGGAGGCCACGAAGCCGATCGGGGAGAAGTTGAGGCCGGTGGGCAGGACCACCCGCCAGTCCGCCTGCGCTTCCGACAGCTCCCAGCGCCCGCCGTTGCGGCGCCGCACGACCTCGCCGAAATAAGCGCCCGCCGTGGCCAGCACCAGCTGTACGGCGGCCGTCTGCTCGTTGGCGATGGCGGGCTTGGCCTCGTCGGCGCCGCCGTCATCGTCGCCGTCCACGGCGCGATTCGTCGGCACCGTGCGCAGGTAGTGGTCCATGACCGGGAGCGTGTCGCTGTCGTACTCGAGCTTGACGCCCAGCGCGCGCTGGACATACGCGACCGCCTGCTCGGCGTATTCGCGGATCCGCTCGGGGGCGCCTGTGTCGTCCATCGGACGCGCACCTTAGCAGTCCGCTGGCGAACGGCCGCTACCGCTACTCGACAATCACGAACTGCACGTTGCCGTGCTGCGATCGGAGCTCGACCATGGCCGCTGCGTCCGCGGCGCCGAGCGCGATCTGGCGCCAGCCATCGGCGAGGACGGCCGGCACGCCGAGCGCGCCGAAATCGACCTTCGCGCCCTGCGCGCGCACGACGACGCCACCGTGGCGGTGGAGCCGGACGTCGACATCGCCACCGAGGCTCGCGGCGCTGATGCGGCCATGCAGCGCGACCTCGGCCTCGAGGCGGATGCGGCCGTCGGTCGTGGTCAGCTGGACGGTGCGCGAGCGGACGCGGCGGCCCGCGATGGAGCCGCGGTCCACGGTCGCGACGAGGCGCTCGCCGGTGATCGTGTCGAGATCGACGTCGGCCTGCACGGCCTGCGCGTCGACGGAGCCGAACACCTGCTGGAGCCGCGTGGCGCCGGTGAGGCTGTGGGTGAACACCTCGCCGGACACGTTGCACACCGAGATCGGGCCCGACGCGGTGTCGAGATCGCCGCCGGCGTCGAGGTTCGCGATGTCGAGCTTGCCGGCGCTGGCCGCCGCCTCGACGTGGGCGTTGCGGGGGGCGCGGATGAACAGATCGACGCGCACGGCCCCGCGGGCGACCGGCCGCACCTCGCGCCCGCCGTCGGCCGTGGACGTGATCCGCACGGTCCCGTCGGCGCTCGGGATGAGCGACACGCGGAGACGCTCGAGCGTGTCGTCGTCGGGCGCGTGCTTGCGGGTCTCGATGTGGATCGCGACGCCGTCGTAGCCCTCGACGGTGACGTTGCCGAGCGGGTTGTCGACGACGAGGTGCGTGAACGGGTGGCCCGACGGGCTGAGGTCGAGACCGGAGCTCTCGCTCGCGCCCGTCTTGCTCGCGAGCGCGGCGGCGGGGAGCGTGCAATCGGACTTCGCCGCCGGCGCGACGGCCTTGGGCTCGGCGCTCGCCCGGCCGGCCGCGGCGGTGAGCACGAGCACGAGAGACGTGGCGATGCGGCTCACCGGAGCCTCCCGGGGGCGGCCAGGACGCGATCGTTCGAGGCGATCTCGTCGCGGATCAACGCGCCCTGCAGGTAGCGAATCTCGGCACGGAGGGCGCGCTGCCGGCCCCGGCCCTCACCGGCGCCCGCGACGGCGATGCGCAGATCGGCGAGCCGCGCGTCGAATTGCTGGCGGCGGTCCGCGGGCCAGCCCGAGCGGACATCGGCGAGCTGCGCGGCGAGGTTATCGGCGGTCGCCGCGTACGCCGCGGACGTGCGGGCCGCCTCGTGCGCGAGGTCGGCCGTGACGTCGTCGTCGGAGGGCGCCACGAGCCGCGGATCGCTGCCGTGGGCCCCGCCCACGCCAGCAGCGCCGCCGAAGGACGGTGCGGTTCGATCGCTCGGCGCCAGCGCGGTGTCGGGCGAGAGCGCCGGGATGGGGACCGTGATCGCCACGCCCGGCGGCGCGGGCGCCACGGCGTCCTCGGCGCGGCCATGCGCGCGCCACACGATCAGGGCCGCGGCCGCGGCGGCGGCGAGCCCGACGGCGCCGAACGTGGGGGCGAGGCGGCGCACGGACGGCGTCCAGCGCGCGACGGCGCGCCGCCACGATGGCCGCTCGGCATCGGCGACCTCGGCCGCGGCGAGCCGGGCCTGCACGCCGGCCCACATAGACGCGGGGACATCGGCGGCCGGCAGCGCGCGGAGGCCATCGCGCAGGGCGGCCTCGTCGGTGGCGATCGCGCGACATGCCTCGCAGCCGCGGAGATGGCCGCGCACGACGCTGCCCGCCGGGCCCTCGAGCTCCCCGTCCAGGTACGCGGTGAGCTGCGGCTCGATCTCCTCGCAGCGGATCACCGGTTCGCTCCGGGCGCGACGACGCCCATGGGCCCGAGCAGCTCGCGCATCTTGCCGCGCGCCTTGTGGAGCTGCGACTTGCACGTCCCCACGCGGCACTCGAGGATCGCGGCGCACTCCTCGTGCGAGAGGCCCTCCACGTCGTGGAGCACGAGGATCGCGCGGTAGCCGGCCGGGAGCGCGGCGAGCGCGGCCTCGATGCGCGACGCGAGCCCGGGGTCGCGCTCGGCGACCGGCGGCGCGGGCAGCTCGGCGATGCCGTCGTCCCCGACCTCCTGGCGCCGGCCGCGCTTCGCGAGGTGCGAGAGCGAGGCGTTGACGGTGAGCCGGTAGATCCAGGTCGAGAGCTGGGAATCGCCGCGAAAGTTGGCGAGGCCGCGGAACACGCGGACGAACACCTCCTGCGCGACCTCCTCGGCGTCGGACGCGCCGACGATGCGGTGCGCCATGCCGAACACGCGGCGCTTGAACTGGTGATAGAGCAGCTCCATCGCGCGCGCCTCGCCGCGGCGACAGGCGGCGATCAGCTCCGCGTCGTCGGCGAGCTGGGCGGGGACGCGGCTGCGCGGCTCCGCGAGGATGGCGGGTGGAGGCAGAGCGTCGGCGAGCGTTTCGGTCACGGGATCCCCAGGTGGCGTCTCGGGGGTTGGACCGGGGTCCCCCTCCGGCCGTTGCCCGGGTAAACGCGTCATTCCGCGGCAGAAGCTAGCACTGGAATGTCGAGCAGTGTCCAGGGGTTTCCACGGTCTGCCGCCGCTCATGTATGATACATCACGATGCAGCCGCCTCTGATCGTGGGACTCGGCCGCATCGGGGTCGCGATCTCCGGGCTCGGCCCCAACCTGCCCGTCTCGAGCGCGCCGGCGGCCGAGCTCGCCTCGCTGGCCACGACGCCCGCACCCGGGATCGCGGTGGCCTTGCGCGCCGCCGCCCGGCTCGGGTGTCGCGCGCGGGCCGCCGGCACCCACGGGGCTGACCTCCTCGGCCAGCTCGCGCGCAGCGCGTTGCGCGACGCGGGCGTGGACGTGGAGCTCCTGCGGCCCTCGGGCACGTCGGCGTGCGAGATCGTGATCGTCGCCGGCGATGGCACGTTGCGCGCGCGCGCCGAGGGCGACGACGGTGATGCGGGCGTCATCGATCCGGTGCTGCTCATGACGGACGCCGCGGCGCTGCTCGTGGACGGCTCCCTGCCCGCGGAGCAGATCCGCGCGGCCGAGGTTGCCCGCGCGAACAAGCAGCCGGTGATCCTCGACGTCGGCGAGGTGCGCGACGGCACGAGCGAGCTGATCGCGTGCGCTGACATCTTGATCACGTCGGAGCGCGCGGCCTCGGACCTCGCCCCGCGCGGGGAGCTGACGGACGCCCTCGACGAGATCCTCGCGCTCGGTCCGCGCGCGGTCGTGATCACGCTCGGCGAGGCCGGCGCGATCGGCCGCCACGGCGATCAGCTGGTGCGCTGCCCCGCGTTCCCGAGCGACGCGCTCGACGTCTCGGGCGCCGGCTCCGTGTTCCACGGCGGCTTCGCGGCGGCGCTCCTGAGCGGGCTGCCGTTCGCGCGGTGCATCGAGCTCGGCGCGGCGGCGGCGGCGCTGTCCTTGCGCGAGCTCGGGCCGTGGGCGGCGATGCCGTCGCGCGAGGACGTCCTCGCGCTCGTGAAGACGCGTCGCGCGTAGCGGTTGAAGCTTCGGGGTGTGTGGTACGTCCACAGCCCATGTCGAAGCTGCTCCACTCGATCTTCATCGCGTCCCTGCTCGCTGCGTGCGCGACCGCGCCCGCCGCCGCCGATCCGAAGCCGCTGCCGCCGCCGGTCGCCGAGCGGAAGCCGCCCCCGCCGGCGCCGACCCCGGTCCCGACCCCGGTCCCGACCAAGCCGGACACCAAGGCGCGCTGCGCGCCGACCGGCGCCGCGATCTTCGCCGAGGTGAAGATGACGCGCTCGGGCCCGCCGATGACGACGAACGCGATCTACGAGAACGGCGCGTGGCGTCACGAGGAGCGCGACGCGAAGGACGCCGTCACGAAGCTCGTGGAGAACGAGTGCATCGGCGACCGGGAGCTCGCGTCCGCGAAGGCCGCGCTCAAGGACGCGGCGTGGACGGTGACGACGGATCGCATCACGTGCAAGGCGATGAGCACGGCGGTCACGATCTACAACGTCGGCGGCAAGGAGGTCTTCCGCGACACGCTGTGCAGCGGCAAGCACCTCGACGACAAGAGCGCGAAGGCGCTCGAGGCGCTCAAGGAGATCGTGAAGGGCCCGACCGCGGCGATGTGACGGTTCGTTCGCGGGCCGTTCGAGCGGAGACTCCCCGCGCGACCCTACTTCTTCGGCCGCACGCCCGCGTTGCTGCCCTCGAGGCGGAAGTTGGCGTCGGCGGCGGCCATCTGCTCGGCCTCCTTCTTGGACTTGCCGACCGCGCGCGCCCACTCTTCCTCGCCGATCGTGACGGCGACGACGAAGCGCTTGTCGTGGTCCGGACCGGCCTCGGACACCACGCGGTAGGTCGGCGTCGCCTTCAGGCGCGCCTGCGCGGTCTCCTGCAGCCGCGTCTTGAAGTCGTAGAAGTTCTTGATCTCGGCGCCGGCGATGCGCGCCGCGAGCAGCCGCTCGACGAGGTCCCAGGCGGCCTGGAACCCGCCGTCGAGGTAGACCGCCGCGGCGAGCGCCTCCATCGCGTCCGCGAGGATCTTGGGCTTCGTCCGGCCGCCGGACCGATCCTCCCCCTTGCCGAGCAAGATCCACGCGCCGATGCCCAGCGCGCCGCCGACCTCCGAGAGCCCGGTCTCGCTCACGACCTGGGAGCGCGTGACGCTGAGGTCGCCTTCGTGGGCGGCGGGGAACCGCGCCATCAGGCGATGGCCGACGGTCAGCGACAGGACGGCGTCGCCGAGGAACTCCAGGCGCTGGTTGTCCTCGGGGCGCGGCGCCGCTTGCTCGTTACACCAGCTCGGATGGCGCAGCGCGCGCTCGAGCAGGTCGCGGTCGCGGAACGTGTAGCCGAGGACGGCTTCCAGCACGGCGTAGTCGGCCACGCCGTGAGTCTACGTGCTACCGTCTTCCTCGGTGGAAGCGCTACGCGAGCGTTTCGGCAAGTATCACGTCATCGGCAAGATCGCGCAGGGCGGGATGGCCGAGGTCTACAAGGTCAAGACCGTCGGGATCGCGGGCTTCGAGAAGATCCAGGCGCTCAAGCGCATCCTGCCGAACCAGGCGCGCGAGGCGCGGTTCATCCGCAGCTTCGTCGACGAGGCCCGCATCGCCGTCGAGCTCACGCACCGCAACATCGTGCAGGTGTTCGACTTCGGGAAAGCCGACGGCGAGCTGTTCCTCGCCATGGAGCTCATCGAGGGCAAGGATCTGCGGACAGCGATGGGCGACGGCGTGGCGCGCGGTCGGCTACCGCCTGCCGCGGTCGCCGCCTACATCATCAGCGAGGTCGCGGCCGGGCTCGACTACGCGCACCGCAAAACGGACGGGTACGGCGGCTCGCTCGGCATCGTGCACTGCGACGTGTCGCCGTCGAACGTGATGCTGTCGACGGACGGCTACGTGAAGATCCTCGACTTCGGCATCGCGCGCGCCTCCTTCGCGAGCGCGCTCGAGCGGCGCCGGCTCCGGGGCAAGCCGCGCTACATGGCGCCGGAGCAGACGCTCGGCGAGCCAGCGACCTTCGCGGCTGACGTGTTCGCGCTCGGCATCATCGCATGGGAGCTGTTCACGGGGCTGCCGCTCTACCGCGCCGCCGATCTGAAGAGCACGCTCGAGGCCGTCCGGCGCACGACGCCGCCGCGGATCGAGCAGCTCCAGCCGACCGTGCCGCGCGAGATCTGCGACGCGATCGCGACGGCCCTCGCGCGCGAGCAAGCGGACCGCGGTACGGCGGCCGACCTCGGCGCGGCGTGCGCGCGCCTCGCGATGCTGGCGGGTGCGGGCGCGCTCGCGCGGTGGCTCGACGCCGTCGGCGACGCGCCGGCTCCGCGTGGACCGGGCCAGCCGTGGCACGGCGATGACGCGTCGCTCGACATCGGATCGCCGGAGGCGCCTGCGCCGGCCGCGCCTGCGCTCCGAGCGAGCACGACGGCGATCGAGCTGGTGTTCGCGCGCCCGAGCACGATGACGATCGATCCGCCGCGGCGGCCCTCGACGACGATCGGCAGCGACTGGCGCGTGCCGACGCGCGTGAGCGACCCGCACATCGCCGAGGGCACGCCGGCCTTCCTGCCCGAGCGCGCGAGCGTGACGCGGCTCGAGGTGCCGCGGTTCGAGGAGCCCGAGCCCGACGAGCCGACGCAGTTCGGGGAGGATGCGCGCGGCGCCGGCGACGAGATGGCGGAGCTGGCGCTCGACGACGCCCTGGCGGCCGCGCGCGGAGACGACGAACAACCGCCCCCGGCCGCCGAGCACACGATCCGCATGGCGCCCGCGCGCCTCACGCCGATGCCGGTGGCGACGGCGAGCCCGATCGAGGCGATCGACGACGCCATCAGCGCGACGCCCGTGGCGGCCGCCGCCGAGCGCCGGCGGGCGGTGATCGTGGCGGCCGTCCTCGAGGGCGCGCCGCCTGCCGTGCTGCGGCCGATCGCGCGCAGCCTCGGAGAGCTGGCGTATCAGCGCGGCGGCGTGCTCGCCGGCAGCGATGACGACGGCCTCGTGGTGGCGTTCGGGCTCGAGGTCGCGGGCGAGGACGACGTCGCGATCGCGATGGGCTGGGCCCTCGACGCGAGCGCGCTCGCGCGGGATAGCGGCGAGGGCATCGCGCTGCGCGTCGGCGCGCGCACGAACGTGGCCACGACCGGCGGCACGGTCCCGGCGGATGCGGCGGACGAGGCGCGGGCGCTCGCGCGAGAGGCGACCCCCGAGCGGCCGCGGTTCGTGGGGCTCAGCGGCCGCGTGACGAGCGGCCTCTACGCGCTGCGCGAGGTGACGACGCCGCGCCGGCCGGTGGCGCGCCGCAGCAAGGTCATCGAGGTCGTCGGGCCGCGCACCTTCGACGAGCGCGACCAGGCGCGGCTCGCGCGGCGCGGCAAGCTCGTCGGGCGCGTGGCGCAGCTCGGGCAGCTGGACGGCTGGGTCGCGCGGGCCGTCGAGACGGACCGGCGGCTCGCCGTGCTGATCACGGGCGCGGCGGGCAGCGGTAAGAGCCGGCTCGTCGCGGAGCTCGTCGCGCGGCACCCGGAGGCGCGCGCGGTCACGGTCGCGGCCACGCCGGCGTCGAGGTTCGCGCCGTTCGCGGTGGTGATCGATGTCTACCAGGCCGCGCTCGGGGTGCCACCGGCGCGCGGACGCGGGGCCCGGCAGCAGGTGGTCGACCGCCTGCTCCACCTGACCATCAAGGCCGGCATCCGGCCCGAGCGCGCGCGCGCGATCGCGAGCGACCTGGCGCGGGCGATGGAGCTCCGCGATGGCGCGGCCGTCGGCGCGCCCGAGGTCGCGGACCTGCGGCCGCGGGTGTCGGCGGGGCTCGCCGCGTTCCGGGCCGCGCTGAGCGATCGGACGCGCCCGACGCTGACGGTGATCGAGGACGTCCACCACGCAGACAACCCGAGCCTCGAGGTGCTGCGGCACGTCCTGGCCGTCCCGGCCGCCCTGCCCGAGCTGCTCGTGCTGACGGCGCGGCCCGAGGGCGCAGGGCCGCCTCAGGTGACCGCGTCGGCGGCCGCCTTCCACCTCGGGCCGGCGGTCGATGCGGTGATCACGGTGTCCGACCTGGTCGGCGCCGAGCTGCGCGCGCTGATCGTCGACCGGCTCGGCGACGCGGCGACGCCGTCGAACGTGGCGGCCGTGATCGCGCGCGGCGGCGGTAACCCGCTGGTCGTCGAGGAGCTCGCGGCGGCGGTCCGCGAGGCCGGCGCCGACTCGCACGCGGTGCCGGCGAGCGCGCGCGACGTGATGGCGGCGCGCGTGGACCGGCTGTCGCCGACCGCGAAGCTCGCGCTGCGGTTCGCGGCCGTGCTCGGCGGCGCGACGCGCGTGCGGCTGCTCGAGGAGCTGCTGGAGGACGACGCGCTCGGCGACCCACTCGCGGAGCTCGAGGCCGCCGGGCTGCTCGCGACGGCGACCGGCGCGGACCCGAGCGAGGGGACGCTCGCGCTGTCGTGCGGGCTCGTCGGCGAGGTCGTCTACGAGGCGCTACCGCTCCGGGCGCAACGCGAGGCGCATGCGCGCGTCGGGCGGCTCTTGGCGTCGCGCTTCTTCGCGGGGCGCGACGAGCCGCCGGCCGTGATCGCGGAGCACCTCGAGCGCGCGGGCGAGGCCGCGGGGGCGGCCGCGTTCTGGCTGCGCGCGGGTCGCCTCGCGCTCGGCGCCTCCGACGCGGACGCGGCCGCGGCGTGCTTCACGCGGAGCCTGGCCCTCGAGCGCGAGCTGGGGGTGGAGCCCCCGACGGCGACCTCGCGCACGCGGCGACGAGAGGCCCTCGCCGGGCGGGAGGAGGCGCATCGGCGCCACGGCGACCTCACGTCGGATCCGGGCGACCTCGACGAGCTGCAGCGACTCTGCCTCGGCGACTCCGCGCGGCTCGCGGACGTGGCGCTGCGGCGCGCGCAGCGGCTCCTGCGGCTCGGCGACCATCCGGGCGCGCTCGCGGCGACGGTCGTGGCCGAGGAGCAGGCGCGCACGGTCCGCGACGATCGCCAGCACGGCGAGGCGCTGCGGCTGCGCGGCGAGGTGCTCGAGCGGCTCGGCGGCTTCGACGAGGCCCTCGCGCTGATCGATCAGGCATGCGAGCGGTTCGCGGCCGTCGGCGCGGCGAGCGAGGAGATGGGCGCGATGGTCGCGCGCGGGCGGATCCACTTGCTGCGCGCGCACTACGAGGCGGCGCACGCGGCGTATGCGCCGGTCCGCGCCCGCATCTCGAGCACGGGGGACGTCGGCCTCGAGCGGATCGCCCTCGGGTACGTGGCGATCACCGAGGTCTGCCTCGGCAACTTCGAATCGGCGATGGCGTCGGCGCTGCGGGCGCTAGAGCTGTGCCGCCGCGCGGGCGATCGGGCGCGCGAGGGCGACGTCGAGCGGGTGCTCGGCACGATCTTTGTCGAGGTCGGGCTCGCCGACGCGGCCGCCGCGCACTTCGCGGACGCGCTCGATCTCCTGGGGCGAACATCGTCGCGGTGGAGCCGGGCCGACTGCTTGATCCACGCAGGCGCGTGCGAGGCGCGGCGCGGGCGCGCGGGCGGCCTCGCGCTCCTCGACGAGGCGATCGGCGAGGCGCGCCGGCTCGACGCGCGGTACCTCGAGGCGAGCGCGCGGGTCGCGCGGGCCGGCGTCCGGCTCGATCGCGGCGACCTCGCGGCGGCGAGCGAGGATGCGTCCACGGGCGCGGCGATCGCGCGCGCGGCCGGGCTCGTGGGGCACGAGATCCAGGGCCTCGCGACGCACGCGGTCGCGCTCGCGCGGGGCGGCTCGGCCGCGGAGGCGGCGCCGCTGGCCGTGCGGGCATACGAGCTGCTGCAGGGACAGCGGCACCTCGAGGGCAGCGAGGAGGACGTCTACAGCGCGTGCGCCGAGGTGCTCGACGCGGCGGGCGACGGCGAGCGCGCGCGCCAGGCGGAGCAAGCGGGGCGCGTGGGGTTCGCGCGCAAGCTGGCGGGCCTGCGCGATCCGGCGTGGGTGGCGGCGTTCCGCGCGCGGCGCCGCTGACGGTTCGCGTGACGGTTCGCGCGTTGCTTTACCGCGAAGCCGCTGAGGAAGAAGAGGCCAGAGGAGTCGGACCGGGAGGGGTTTGCAGCCGTGTGCGGCGTGAGCGACAGCGGCTGTCGCTGGCGACCACGGCTCACAACCCCTCCCCGTCCGGGCTCTTCTGAACTCCGCTTCCTCGGCGACTTTGCGGTAAAGCAACGCGCCAACCGTCGCGCTAACCGGTCAGCGGGCGACCCAGCCGCCCGCCAGCACGCGATCGCCGGCGTAGAGCACGGCCGCCTGCCCGGGCGCGGCGACGGTGGGCGCGCTGAGCGTCACGCGGGCGCGGGTGCCGTCGACGGTCACGGTCGCCGCGATGGGCGTGCCGCGATGCCGGACCTGCACCGCCGCCGCGAGCGCCGTCTGCGGCGCGGCCAGCCAGCGCAGGTCGCGCAGCTCCAGCTCGTGCGTCTCGGCCGCCTCGCGTGGGCCGACCCGCACCTCGCCGCGCGCCGGATCGACGCCGGTCACGTAGAGCTTGTCACGCGTCGCCAGGTTTCCGAGGCCGCGGTGCTGCCCGACCGTGTAGCGGTGCGTCCCCTCGTGCCGGCCGACGACCGTGCCCGCCCCGTCGACGATCGCGCCCGCCATCGGCAACGTTCGCCCGCGCTTGAGCGCCGCCGCGGCCACGAAGCCCGCGTAGTCGCCATCGGGCACGAAGCAGATCTCCTGCGACTCGGGCTTCACCGCGTTCGGCAAGCCGAGCCGCCGCGCGTGCTCGCGCACCGCGTCCTTCGTGAGCCCGCCGAGGGGGAACCGCACCGCCGCGAGCTCGTCCCCCGGCATCGAGAACAGGAAGTACGACTGGTCCTTGGCCGCATCGACCCCGCGGCGGAGCTCGGCGCCGTCCGCGCCCTCCACCAGCTGCGCGTAGTGCCCGGTCACGAGCTGGTCCGCGCCGATGGCCCGCGCGCGCGCCAGGAGCGGCGAGAACTTGATGTGCTGATTGCATTTCACGCACGGGTTCGGCGTCTCACCGGCCAGGTACGCCTCGACGAAATCGTCCACGACGGCCTCGCCGAACTCCGCCGCCAGGTCCACGACGTAGTGCGGGATGCCGAGGTGAGCGCACACCGCGCGCGCGTCCTCCACGTCGCGCGGGCCGCAGCAGCGCCCGCCGCTGCTCGCCGCCGTCCCGCGCGCGTCGTAGAGCCGCATCGTCATCCCGACCACGCGCTGCCCCTGCTCGACCAGCAGGCCCGCCGCGACGGCGCTGTCCACGCCGCCGGAGAGCGCCGCGACGACGAGCGGACCCGAACCAGACATCGCCGCAAGGTAGCCTGATCGCGCCGCTCCCGGTAGGCTGCGCGCTTGCCCGGCACCCGGTTCGAGATGATCGCGACAGAGCTCGATGACGCGGGCTGGGGCGTTGGCCTCGGCGAAGGGAAGCGCGTGCACGTCGCCGACCTCTTACCCGGCGAGCGCGCCGAGGTCGCGATCGATCACGTCAGCCCCCACAAGCCCGAGGCCTGGGCGCACCTCGTCCGGTGGATCGGCGAGCGCAGCCCCGAGCGCGCGCCGCCCGCCTGCCCGGCGTTCGGCAGGTGCGGCGGCTGCTCGTGGCAGCACATGGCGTATCCCGCGCAGCTCGCCGCGAAGCGCGCGCGCGTGGTCGCCGCCCTCGCCGACGTGCCCGCCGTCCGGGCCGGCACGGTCACGATCCGCGAGGCGCACCCGTCGCCGGCGATCGTCGGCTATCGCAACAAGGGCAAGTACGTCGTCGGGCGCGCCCACGAGCGCCTCGTCCTCGGCGCGTATGCTCCGCGCAGCCACCACGTCATCGACACCGTGGGGTGCCGCGTCGTGGCGCCGATCATCGACGAGGTCGCCAGCTGGGTGCGGGGCGCCGCCGAGGAGGCCGGCCTCGGGGCGTACGACGAGGGCACGCGGAGCGGCGAGTTGCGCTACGTCATCGTGCGGGAGGCGGCGGGCGACGTGCTCGTCGTGCTCGTCCACACGACCGAGACGCCGCGGAGCAAGCTCGAGAGCGTGGCCGCGGCGATGGCGAAGCACACCGCCGTACACGGCGTCGTCAGCGTGGCCAACGATCGCCGTGATGGCTCGATCGTCCCCGCCGGCTCGCGCGCGCAGGTGCTGGTCGGCGCCGGCACGCTCGTCGAGGATCTCGGCGGCGTGGGCGTGGAGGTCGGCGCCGGCGAGTTCGTGCAGGTCAACCGCGCGCAGGCCGCGGTGCTGTACGCGCGGGTCGCGGAGCTCGCGGACGCACGGGCCGGGGTGCGCGCGGTGGATCTGTACGCGGGGCTCGGCGGCATTGGACTCGCCCTCGCCCGGGCGGGGGCCTCCGTCGTCGCCGTGGAGCGCGATCGCGACGCCGTCGCGGCCTTGACCCGCGCCGCCGAGGGCGCGCCGCTCCCGCTCGTGGTGGTCGCCGCAGACGCGGGCTCGCTGACCGCGGAGCTGCGCGCGCAGCTCGGCGAGCGGCCCGAGGTCGTCGTCGTGAACCCGCCGCGCAAGGGCCTCGATGCGGGCGCGCTCGCGTTGCTCGCCGACCTCGCGCCGGCCACGCTGATCTACGTGAGCTGCGGGCCCGAGGCCCTCGCGCGCGATCTGGCCGCGCTCGCCGCCGCCGGCTACGCGCCCGATGTCATCGAGCCGTTCGACCTGATGCCGGGGACGGCGCAGATCGAGACGGTCGTCCGCTTACGACCCGCTGCCTGACGGCACCGTCAGGGCTTCGGTCAGCGGGATCGTGACGGTGGAGCCCTCGACGATGTGGATGCGCCGGGCGACCCGCACGTGGCGGGTGCCGAGATCGATGTCGACCTTGACGTCGGCGTCGTCGGCGGGCAGCGACGCCTCGAACTTCGTGACGCCGAGGCCCGAGCCCGGCAGCGCGGCGCGATGGAAGGTCGCGATCAGGTCGGGGCCGATGAGGACCTCGGCGTCGATGGCGCGCGCGTCGCCGTGCGCGGCGGCCCCCAGGTCGAGGACGACCGTGGCGTGCGTGCGCTGCTCCTTGTTGCACGCGTCGCGCGCGATCAGGCCGATCGCGAGGGCGAACGCGAGCGGCGCGAGGCGACGACGCCAGAGCTGGTAGCGCGACACGGGTGCGTTCTAGCACGGGGAGCCCGCAGGGCCGAAAACTGGCCGCGCCTCGCCAGGCCGCCCTACCCTCGGGCGATGCGAGCTGTTCTCGCGCTCAGCCTGGTCGCGGGCGCCACGGCGTGCTCGCCGGCGGCGCGGCCCTATCGCTTCTCGTCGCCGATGCTGACGGCGGCGGACACCGACGGCGCGGCCCCCGCGCGCCCGGCCCGTTCGGACGAGACGACGCGCACGGCGGCCGCGACACCGCGCCCGGCCCCGCCG
>JANXOM010000417.1 GCA_025353585.1 Deltaproteobacteria bacterium | reverse complement strand
TGACCGGCCTGCCGTTTGCCGCGTTCGGCGCGCTCGTCACGCTCATCCTGTTCGGGCTCGACCTCGACATCTACGGGTTCGTCGGCATCATCATGCTCGTCGGCATCGTCGAAAAGAACGCCATCATGATGATCGACTTCGCGATCGAGAAGGAGCGCGATGACGGCATGTCCCCGGACGACGCGATGTTCGAGGCGGCGAAGCTGCGCTTCCGGCCGATCTTGATGACGACGCTCGCCGCGCTCCTCGGTGCGCTGCCGCTCGCGCTCGGAACGGGCACCGGCAGCGAGCTGCGCCGGCCGCTCGGCATCGCGATCGTCGGCGGCCTGATCGTCTCCCAGCTCCTGACCCTCTTCACCACGCCGGTCACCTACCTCGCGCTCCACAAGCTCACCCGCAAGAAGGCCCACCCCTGACAGGTGCCTGGCCCCTTTGTCAGTGATGCACCCTCAGTGTCCGGCTGCCGGCCGCTAACAAAGGGGCCAGGCCCCTGTTGGTGATGGGCGCTCAGTCGGGCGGGAGGCGGCGCGGGCCGATGGCGGTGCCGGCGGGCAGGGCGGCCGCGAGCGCGGCGCGGGCGGCGGCGTCGGTGGCCGCGCGCACCCAGACGGTCGCGACCGGTGCGCCGTCGTCGCGGACCAGCGGGTGCTCGGACAAGTCCTCGCGGCGGACGAGCGTGGCCAGTGGGACGAGCGCGCCGCCGGTCCCGCGCAGGGAGACGGACCGCGCGGGATCGTCGCCCGGCGACCGCCGCACGAACAGGCGCCGCGCGCCCACCCAGGCCCCGCCGGGCGCGAGCGAGGCCACGCCGTGTGCGACCTCCTCCGGCGCGACGCCGTACCGGCGGACGCGGTCCGGATCGACCACGTAGGTCGTCAGCGGTCGCGCGAGCTCGGCGCAGCCATCGCACCCCGCGACCGCGCCCGCCGCGCGCAGCTTCGCGACGAGCGCGCTGGCCATGTCGTTCGCCGTCTCCGCGGAGCCATCGCCAGGCGCGAGGACCCCTTCCAGCTCGACCGCGCCGCCCGCCGCCTCGACGGTCGCTTGCACGCCGATGGCGGCCCGCTCGGCCGCCGCCGTCGCCGGCCCCGCCGCGTTTGCGGTCGTCATGCCGATGACGAGCCGCGCGCTCGCGTCGGCCTCGACCGCCTCGGCGAACGCCCACGCGACGCCGCTGCCGGCGCTGGCATCGCGGGCGAGCTGCGCGGGGCCGCCGTGCGTCATGCGATCCGGCGCCGCGAACCGGACGCGCGAGACGTAGATGGCCGCCGCGTCCAGCGGCCCGAGCTGCGCCGTCGCCGCCGCCGCCGTGACGGCCGTGCGGTCGAGCGCGTGCCCGCGGACGCGCACCGTCAGGTCCGCGCGCGACGGCGTGCACACCGGGGTCGTGCTCCCTCGCTGCACGGTCGCGACGTCGGCGAGCGTCAGCGGCGGCTCGTGTCCGGCGAGCGGGAGCATGCGCAGGTCCGCCCCGGGCAACGCCCCGGCGACTTGCGCGCGCACGTCCTCGAGCGTCACGCCGAGCCCGGCGGCCCGCTCGGGCCGCATCACGATCACGTCCGCCGGCGAGAGCACGCCGCACGCGTCGACCTGGCTCACCGTCGGCAGCTGCGCGAGCGTCTCCACGACGTCCCCCGCCGGCTCGCCCGCCCCCGTGAACCACAGGCTCGTCTCCGGGAGCTCGTGGATGCGAAATGTCGGAGGGTCGAGCTCGTCGCGCGGCAACGTCGGCGCCGCGAGCAAGAGCGCGCGCTGGACCTCGTCGGCGAGCCGCGCCGGATCGACCCCCGCGTCCGGCGTCACGACGATCGTCACGCTGCCGGCGGTCGCGCGGCCATGCGCGTGCCCGGCCGTGCGGCCCATCGCGAGGGCGTGCTCGATCGGCAAGACGACCTCGCGATCCAGCGCCGCGGCCCCGCGCGCCTTATCCTCGACGCGGATCACGATCTCGAACGACGTCACCGGCGCCGCCCCGCGCCCGCAGCTCGCGGCCGCGACGGCCGCCCACGCCAGCGCTCGCTTCACGGCCCGGAATCTACTAGCTTCGCCGACCCATGGGTGGATTGCCGAGCGAGGGCGCCGAGATCCTGCATGCCGACGGCCGCGTCGAGCTCCGCGACCCCGACGCGCTCCACGCCTCGCCGCTCTACAACGAGGACCTCGCCCCGGTCGCCATCGCGCGCCGCACCTGGTCGACGTGGGACTACGCGGCCCTGTGGATCTCGATGGCCCACTGCATCCCGACCTACAAGATGGCGTCGGGCCTCATCGCCTCCGGCATGGCGTGGTGGCAGGCGCTGCTGACGATCCTGCTCGGCAACCTGATCGTCCTCGGGCCCATCCTCCTCAACTCGCACCCCGGCACGAAGTACGGCATCCCCTTCCCCGTGTTCGCCCGCGCGGCGTACGGGACCGTCGGCTCGAACCTGCCGGCGCTCATGCGCGCCCTCGTCGCGTGCGGCTGGTTCGGCATCAACACCTGGATCGGCGGCCAGGCCCTCCACACGTTCTTCGTGGCGCTCTACCCGCCGTGGAACGACGCGCTCGGCTCGCTG
>JANXOM010000386.1 GCA_025353585.1 Deltaproteobacteria bacterium | reverse complement strand
CGCGCTCGGCATCGCCGTCCCGGACGTGCTGCCGGGCGGCGTCGTCCGCGATCCGGACGACCTGCGCGCACGCATGCGAGCCTGCGGCTGGCGCAGCGTGTTCGTGAAGCTGACGTGCGGCTCGTCCGCGTCGTGCCTCGCGCTGTTCACGCACGACGCGCGCGGCGACCTCGCGGTGACGACCGTCGAGGACACGGGCGCCGCCCGCTACAACACGCGGCGGCTGCGCCGGCTGACGGACCGCGCCGCGATCGATCGCACGCTCGGCTTCATCCTCGGCGAGGGCGCGCACGTCGAGCTCGCGATCGCGAAGGCCAAGGTCGCCGGCCGATTCTTCGACTGCCGCGTGCTCGCGATCGCCGGCGAGGCCGCGTTCGTCGTCGTGCGCACGGCCGCGCAACCGATCACGAACCTGCACCTCGGCGGCACGCGCGGCGACCTCGCGGCCCTGCGGGCCCGCGTCCCGGCCGACAGCTGGGCCGCGGCGATGGCGGCCTGCGTCCGCGTGCAGGCCGCGAGCGGCGCGTTCCACGTCGGCGTGGATCTCCTGTTCGAGCCGAGCCTCCGCGCCCATCGCGTCATCGAGGGCAACGCCTTCGGCGATCTCCTACCCAACCTCGACCGCCAGGGCCTCGACGTCTACGGCTGGCAGATCCGGCGCGCGGGAACCAAGTGACCGCCTTGGCGGTTCATCCGGGGGAGCGCCTGCCCGCGGGCTCACGGCACCACCGGCAAGCGCACGCCCGCCGCGCGCGCCTCGGGCACCGGGACGCGCTCGAGGAGGCCCGACGCGAAGACCTTGTGCAGCTCGAGGTAGTCGAGGTGCACGTAGCCGATGTGGCAGTGGCAATCGGTCTGCGTGCACGCGCGCGGGGCAAGGGCGCGGGCCCAGTCGGGCGCGTAGAGGTTGCCGATCGGCTCGCGGACGAAGTGGCAGCGGCGCATCGTGCCGTCGCCGTCGACGCTGATGGCGCGCTCGCCCGCGCCGCAGGCCTGACCCAGGCTCGGCCAGCGCTGCGCGTTGAGCGCGAACAGCGGATCGATCGCTGTCCACGCGGCGAGCTCCTCGGCGGTGTACGCGAGCGCCTTCACGGCGTTGATCCACAGGTACGTCTCCGGTGGCAGCGCGGCGCGCAGCGCGACGGCCGCCGCGTGGTGCTCGCGCTGCCCGACAACGCCGACGCTGTACGGCACGCCCGCCGCGTCGAGGCGACGGCATTGCGCGACAAACTTCGCGAGCGAGGTCCAGTCCGGGTGATACGTGCACCACAGCGCGAGCCGGCGCGGGTCGGCGTCGGTGATCCAGTCGAGGCGCGCGGACAGGTTCGTCTGCACGGCGGCGCGGCGGATCTGCGGCAGGTGCGTGAGCGCGGCGAGCCCGGTCTGATACCAGCGCCGGGTCAGCGCCTCGCCCCACGGCGTGACGAGGACGCCGAGCTCGTCGTCCGCCGGGCGCGCGATCAGCCACCCGAGGAAGCGGGTCCACGCGGCGCGGTCGGCGTCGAGCGCGGCGCGGTCGTCGACGCGCTTGCCGAACGGGCAGTACGCGCAGCCGTAGTTGCAGCTCGCGAGGGGACCGCGATAGAGGAGGTCGAGCTTCACCGCAGCGCGTACGCTGCCATGCGCGCGCGCACGGGGTCCGAGTAGAGCCAGGGGCCGAGCGCGTCGGCGCGGGCGTGGCCGGCGGGCGTGAGCGCGAGGTGATCCGCGGCGTGCGTGGCGAGGCCGCGCGGGGCGAGGGCGGTCAGCGCTGCGAAGTCGACGAGCGCGTCGCCTCCGAAGCGCGCGCGGTACGCGGCGAGATCCAGCCCCGTGTCGGACAGGAGCGAGAGGATCAGCCAGCGGCGGCGCTGCTCGTCCGCGTCGAGGACGAAGCCGTAGTCGGCGACGCCGAGCTCGGCGTCGGGGCGCTGGATCCAGCGGTCGACGATGTCGCGGACGCCGCGCGCGCCGACGGCCCACTCCGAGGAGTAGTGCACGCCCCGCGTGTACGAGCGCGCGCCGCACCCGAGGCCGATCATGCCGTCGTCCTGGCAGCGGTAGACGGGACCGGCGGCGCGGCCCGCGGCGACGAGGCGGAACATGCGCAGCGAGACCTGCGCGTACCCGGCGGCGAGGAGCGTGGCGCGGCCCTGCTCGTAGAGGTCGACGCGCGCGGCGTCGATCGCCTCTGCCCCGCGGCGCCCGAGCGTCGTCAGCGGCCGCACGTAGAGGGGATAGAGGTAGATCTCCTCGGGGCGGTACGCCAGGACGCCCGCGAGCGTGGCGGTCCAGCTCGCCGCGGTCTGGCCCGGGAGGCCGTACATGAGATCGACGTTCAGCGTGCCGGGCGCGGCATCGCGGAGCGCACGCAGAGCCGCGTGGACAGCGGCCGTCGCCTGCGGGCGATTGACGGCGCGGCACTCGGCCTCGTCGAGGCTCTGCACGCCCATGCTGATGCGATCGGCCCCGCCATCGACGAGCACGGCGAGGCGGTCGGGCAGGGCCGTCTCCGGCGAGGTCTCGACGGACAGCGGGGTCTCCGCGCCGACGCCGAGCGTGCGCATCAGCGCGAGCACGCGCGCGAGCTGGGCGGCGTCGAGGAGCGTGGGGGTGCCGCCGCCGATCGCGGCGCGGGCGAACGCGTACGGCGAGCCGCCGGCATCGAGGGCGCGGCGAACCTGTGTGACCTGCCGCGCGAGGGTGCCGAGGTACGCGGCCACGAGGTCCGCGGGCGGGACCGGGCGCGTGAACAGGTTGCAGAACCCGCAGCGCTGCTCGCAGAACGGGATGTGCGTGTAGAGGAAGAGCGCGTCGCGGCGCTCGCCGGCCCACAGCGGCGCCAGCGGGAGGGCCGGTGCGATCGGCCGGTACGCGGTCTTGTGCGGATACGCGTACGTGTACGCCGCGTATCGCGTGCCGGCGAGGGCCTCGTCGAGCGCGCGGGCCCCCTCGCGCGCAGCGCCACCGGAGGGCGGTGCGGTGGGATCGAGCGCGAGGGCACCCTCGCGCGAAGCACCGCCGGAGGGCGGTGCGGTGTGATCGAGCGCGCGGGCACCCTCGCGCGAAGCACCGCCGGAGGGCGG
>JANXOM010000307.1 GCA_025353585.1 Deltaproteobacteria bacterium | reverse complement strand
TCGTTCGCGCGGCGCGCACGGCGACGGCGCTTTTGTGTGCCTTTTTCTGGATCGACCCGGATGGCACCTTTGGGCCGCTCGCCTCGCCGCCGCTTGTTCCGATCGACCCTGTCAGAGACCGCGAATAAATCGCGGTCTCTGTCGATCGGCTTGTCGGCTCCGCCGCCGGCGCCTGTCCGGAGGAGATCGCCCGCGACGCCGCGGGCTCAGAGCGCGGCGAGCGCCTTGATCAGCGCGGCGTCGGCGTCGACGAGCTCGATGCCGTAGCCCCCCTCCGCGCGGCGGGCCACGCGAGCCCGCGCCTTGTACTCGTCCTCGGTGAACGCCTCGGCGCCGGGCAGCAGGAGCTCGACGCCGAGCTCGCTGCTGAGCGTGAGGGTCGTCGTCGTGAGGACGAACAGGCCGCTCGTGCTGATGTCGCGGCTGTGGCCGCTGATCCGCGTGCCGTCGGGCAACACGAGCGTGAGGTCGATCGGCATCGCGATCCGGCGCGCGCGCGGTAGGGCATCGGGCCGCGTGGCGGGGCGGGGCGGGAGGACGGGCCGGTCCGGCGTGCGGAGCGCGGTGAGCACGGGGAGCGCGCGCGCGATCGACGGCAGCGGGCCGCTCGTCGCCTTCGCCGGCTTCGCGGGCGCGGGCGTGTTCGGTTTCGGCGGTGTCACGGCCGCGGGCTTCGCGGTCGGGGCGGGCGGGGCCTTCGCGACCGGGCCGGGCGGGGCCTTCGGTGCGGGTGCCGGCGGCGGCCCAGGCGGGGTCTTCGCCGCCACGGGAACCGGCGCCGGCTTCGTCGGGCCCTTGGCCTCGGGCGCGCCGGGCGCGACCTTCGGGAGCTGCTGCACCTTCGCGGCGGCCGCCGCGACCTGCGCCGCCGGCTTACCGCCCGGCGGCGGCTTCGTCGGGCCCGCACCCGGCACCACGTGCGGCGCCGTATGCTCGTCGACCACCTGGATGACCTCGATCTCCTGCGTCGCACGCAGGTTCGGCACGACGCGGATCTGCTGCGTGCGGAGCGCGTGCTCGCTCTCGTCGATCGCGGAGACGGCGGCCTCGGCGTACGCATCGTCGAGGGAGAACTCGATGTCGATCGACGCCTCGAGCTCGGCCTGCGCGGCCGCGGCCACCGCGGCCGGAGGCACCGCCGTTGGCGCGACCGGCGCCGCCGCGACCGCCGCCACCAGCTCGCGCACGAACGGGTGCTCCGGAGCGTGCTCGGCGACGATCTCCGCGTACGCGCCCGCGACGACCGGGTTCTTCGCGTCGCGCAGCGACAGCTCCGTCGCCAGCGCGCCGAGCCACACACGGTCGAGCTCTTGTTGCGACGACTGCAGCCCGCGGATCACGAGCGGCAAGAGCTCGAGCCGCGTGCCATCCGCCGTCGCGTGCGTGACGAGCACGGCCCACATCGCGAGGTGTCCGGGCACGTGCGGGGGCTGCGCTTCGTACGCCAGCTCGAGCGCCTGGCGCAGCACGCGCAGGCCGAAGCCCTTGTGCTGCACGCTGTCGATCAGCGCGAGCGCACAGGCACGCATGCCGTCGATCCGCGCCGTGGCGTCGAGGCCCGCGAGGCGGACCTGCACGCAGCGACGGATGCGCTCGGTGTCGCGCGTGTCGAGGACGATCGAGAGGAGCCAGCGCGCGGCGATCGCGTGGCCCGGCGCGGCGGCGAGCGCGGCCTCGAGGAGCGCGCCGACCTCGCCCTTGCGGCCCGCGGCGTGCGCGAACCGCGCCGCGGAGACGTAGGCGGCCGCGGCATCGACGCCGGTCTGCCCCTGCGCACGCGCGCGCGTGGCCGTGGCAAGGTCGCGACCCGCGATGAGCGCGGTGAGGTCATCGGCGCGGACGCCACGCGCCTCGGTGCGCGCGCCGGCGAGCGCGAGCGCGCACAGCGCGGGCTGGCCCGCGTCCCACCAGGCCTCGGCCTCGTCGAGGACGAGCCGCGGATCGCTGTTCGTCGCGCGCGCGGCCAGCGACAGCCGGGCCCGCGCCGCCCACCAGCCAAGCTCCACCGCGAGCTCGCGGGCGCGGAGACCATCGCCGCCGAGCTCGTACGCGGCGATCGCGCGCCGCCGGTCCGGCTCGATGTACTCCGACGCCTGGCCGAGCTCCACGGCCGCGCGCTGCGCATGGGAGCTGGTCTCGACCTTCGCGAGCTCGGTAGCGACGCGGTCGAGCGACGCTCGCCAGTCATGCTCGCGCCACAGCACGGGCAACAGCCAGGACGAGATGGGCACGCGCAGATGCTACGCCGAAAATGGAAAGAGCCGGCAGAGCCGGCCCTTTCGCAGTTCTATCCGAGCAGCTTAGAGAACGCGAATGTTCTCGGCGCGCGGGCCCTTGGGGCCGCGACCTTCGTTGTAGGACACCTTCTGGCCCTCACGAAGCTCCTCGAAGCGAACGCCCTCGACGGCGGACATGTGGAAGAACAGGTCCGTACCGGAACCGTTCTCGATGAAACCAAAACCCTTGTCGGTGAGACGCTTGATAGTACCTTCGGACATCGTCGTAGCTCCTAGTTGCGCAGTTGATCCGGCACGGCAGACGAACACGGTTCGCCTAAAAAGAGTTCGCCCAGGTCAGGTGCCTTGTGTGCCTTGGATCGCGAGCTCTGTCCAGGCTTTGTTGTCGCCGACTCGCGACAAACTACGCAACTGGTTGGATCGGCCGCGCTTTATTCGCGGTCTCTGACCAGGCTGATTCAGCTCAAGGCGACGACGAGCTGCGAGCCATCGTAGAAGCCTTGGCCGTCGGACTGGGTGAGGCCGGGCGAGATCGCCGGGAGTACCGTCCAGACGGGGCTCAACATCTCCCAGGCAACGTCGGGGTCGAGGGCGCTGTCGAGGACGTGCAGCGTGACGATGGCCTGGGCGCCGCGCAGCCGCGTGATCACGTGGCGCGCGTTGGGCGTGCCGTTGCGCTCGAGCTCGCCGATCTTCGCCGCGAGATCCTCGCCGAACATGTCGGTGCCCGAGGCGTTGATCTCGATCTCGGCGAGGATGTCTTTGCCGCGCATGAGCTCGCCTCCGTCGATCTTGAACGCGGGATCGACGGCCACGAGGCCCGCGCCGATGGCCTTGAGCGTGACGGCGCGGTCGGCGAAATAGCGCAGGTAGTAGCTCACGGCGGCCTCGAAACTATCACGGCGCCGGGCGGTCGCGCCGCAACGCCACGTACAGCTCTTCGACCTTCGCGCGGGCCCAGGGCGTGCGGCGCAAAAAGACCAGGCTCGACTTGATGCTGGGCTTGAGCTCGAAGCACCGGATCGGCACCTGCGCGAACAATTCCGGCCAGCTGTACCGGGCGCGGAGCTCCTCCATCATCGCGGCGAGCGTGATCCCGTGCAGCTGATTCGCGGCGTTGGGGGCGGTCATCGATGAGCCGGGGCAAACTTTCTCACGGGCGATGTCGAGAATCGCGGCGCGGCTCCGACATATCCTCGAACAGGAACAGAAGCCATGAAGTACATGATGATGATGCACACGCCGGGCGGCGGGCCGTACCAGGTCGCGGGCTGGGCCAAGGGCGACTTCGCGGCGCACATCGAGTTCATGCGGGCCTTTGCCCGCAAGCTCGGCGCGGCCGGCGAGCTCGTCGCGGCGGAGGGGCTCGCGGGGCCGGACCAGGCGCGGCTCGTGCGGGCGGGCGCGGACGGCACGCCGGTGACAGATGGGGTGTTCCCGGAGGCGAAGGAGTTCCTCGCCGGCTACTGGATCGTCGAGGTCGCGAGCCCGGAGCGCGCGTACGAGCTGGCGGCGGAGGCGTCGGCGGCGCCGGGCCCGGGTGGCCGGCCGCTACGGATGGCGATCGAGGTGCGGCAGGTGCTGAGCGGCCCGCCGGATCTCTGACGGTCGCGATGATCGACGCGCTCCTCAAGCGGCTCGCGCCGCAGGTGCTCGGCGTCATGGCTCGGCGGACGCGCGACTTCGCGGCCTCGGAGGACGCGGTGCAGGAGGCGCTGATCGCGGCGGCCGCGCGCTGGCCGGTGGACGGCGTGCCCGCGAACCCGCGCGGCTGGCTCGTCGCGGTCGCGGCGCGGCGCCTGACCGACCACGTGCGCAGCGAGCTCGCACGACGCCGGCGCGAGGAGGTCGTGGTCAGCCTCGCGCCGCCCGAGGTGCAGCTGCTCGCGAGCGCCGACGAGCAGGACGACACGCTCGAGCTGTTGTTCACGTGCTGTCATCCGGCGCTGTCGGAGGCGTCGGCGATCGCGCTGACGCTGCGCGCGGTCGGCGGGCTCACCACGGCGGAGATCGCGCGCGGCTTCCTCGTGCCCGAGGCGACGATGGCACAGCGGATCGCGCGCGCGAAGGCGACGATCACGGCGTCGGGCGTGCCGTTCGCGGTGCCGGAGGCGAGCGAGCGCGAGGCGCGGCTACGCGCGGTGCTGCACGTGCTCTATCTGATCTTCAACGAGGGCTACGCGAGCAGCGGCGGCCCCGACGTCCTGCGCGTCGAGCTCGCGGCGGAGGCGATCCGGCTCGCGCGCGCCGTGCACGCGCTCCTGCCCGACGACGCGGAGGTCACGGGGCTGCTCGCGCTGATGCTGCTCACCGACGCGCGCCGGCCCGCGCGTACGGGGCCGCACGGCGAGCTGGTGCCGCTCGCGGAGCAAGATCGCGCGCGCTGGGACCCCGCGGCGATCGCGGAGGGGATCGCGCTCGTCTCGGCGGCGTTGCCGCGCGGCGCGGTCGGCGCGTATCAGCTGCAGGCGGCCATCGCGGCGGTGCACGACGAGGCGGCGACGGCCGACGCGACCGACTGGCCGCAGATCCTCGCGCTCTACGGGGTGCTCGCCACGCTCGCGCCGAGCCCGATGGTGGAGCTGGCGCGCGCGATCGCGACGGCGATGGTCGACGGCCCGGCGGCGGGCCTCGGGCTCCTGGACGCGCTGGCCACCGAGCCGCGCCTCGCCTCCGGCCATCGCCTGCCCGCGGCGCGGGCGCACCTGCTGGAGCGCGCCGGCGATCACGCGGCCGCGCGCGAGCACTACCTCCTCGCGGCCGGGCGCACCGCCAACACCGCAGAGCGCGACTACCTGCTGCTCCGGGCGGCCGCGTTGCCCGGTCCGGGCGTTGCACGGTGAGCGCGTTGCGTAGCGCAGAGGCGCGGAGGAAGAGGAGATCAGAGGAGGCCAGAGCGGAATGGGTTTGGAGCCGGCTGCTCGGAGCGCCAACCCCTTCCGCTCCGGACTCGTCCGACCTCTTCTTCCTCCGTGCCTCTGCGCTATGCAACGCGTCGACCCGTCGCCGCGCGTCAGTAGAAGCCCTCGCGGCGGGCGTAGCGCGCGGCCCGGGCCTCGTCGTATTCGTCGGCGTCGAGGTCGCCGGTGATGCCGGCGAGGATCTCGCCGGTGCTCGGCAGGTCGGTGCGCGCGCGGAAGCGGGCGGGGTCCCAGAGATGCGAGCGCAGGAACGCTTTACTGCACTGCGTGTACGCCTCGTCGATGTCGACGAGGACGCCGAGCTTCGGAACCTTGTCTTCGATGGCGGACGGCGCCAGCAGCGCCGCGTCCGTCGTCAGCGTCGCGCGGCCGTTGACGCGGAGCGTGTCGTCGACGCCGGGGATCACGAAGAGGAGGCCGACGTGCGGGTTCGCCAGCACGTTGCGCAGCGAGTCGGCGAGCCGGTTTCCGGGGCGGTCCGGGAGCAGCAGCGTGCGTGCGTCGAGGATCCGCACGAAGCCGGGCGGATCGCCGCGCGGACTGACATCACAGGCGCCGCGCGCGTTGCTCGTCGCGAGGCACACGAACGGCGAGAGCTCCACGAACCGGCGCGTCTGCGGCGTCAGGTGGTCGCAGATCTTCGCGCGCACCAGCGGGATCGCGTCGCCGCCGAGCACGGTGCGCAGCACGGCCTCGTCGGTGATGACCTCGGTCGTCAGGCGGTGCGCGGCCATGGCCGCTACGATGCCAGGTCTAGTCGTCGGGGTTCGAGCGGAATCGCACGTGTAGGTCGGGGGAGCTGCCGGTTCCTGCCGGCTTGGCCGCGGGACCCTCGAGCAGCGCGAGGCCCTGCCGCAGGTGCGCGGCCATCTCGTCGCGGTGCCTCTGCGTCGTCGCGTCGGTCGCTTCGATCCGCTGCCGCAGGGTCGCGAGCTCCGTGCGCACGCCGTCGAGCTCCAGCGTCAGCTCGTCGATCTTCTCCCCGCGCACGCCGGACTCCTCGGCGTGCCGCGCGCCGAGCGAGGTCGCGTCGGCCAGCTCGTCCAGGGTCGCGTCGTGCATCGCGTGGTGGCCCTGGATGGTCTGCTCCCAGTTCTTCTCCTTGGCCGCCGCGTCGCGCTGCACCTGCTCGAGCCCGCGCTCGAGCCCGGCGCGCTCCTCTTCGAGCCGATCGAGCTCCTGCCGGTGCCGTCGCGCGAGGGCGACCTGGTCGGCGGCCGTCTGCAGCACGGCCTCGGAGAGCGCCTGGCCCGCCTTGTCCTCTGCCGCACGCACCGCCTGCTCGGCCTCGCCGCGCAGCTTGCCCAGCGCCGCCTCGTGCTCGGTCCGCACCCGCGCCAGCTCCGTCATCGCCTCGGCCTGCGCCGTGACGTGCTCGTGGCGCGCCGCCGCGAGCGCCGTCTCGTGCTCCGCGCGGACGCGCTCGACCTCGGTCATCGCCTCGGCCTTTGCCGTGACGTGCTGATGCCGTGCCACCGCGAGCTCCTTCTCGTGCTCCGCGCGCAGCTTGTCGGTCTGCGCGCTGACGGCCGTCTGCACGACCGCGTGCTCTGCCCGCGCGGACGCGAGCGCGGCCTCGTGCTCCGCGCGCACCTTGCCGGCCGCCATGCGCAGCTTCGCGAGCTCCCCTTCGAGCCCGCCCTTCGCCGCCTCGGCTTCCATGCGGACCGACGCGAGCGCGGCGACGTGGGCCTCGCTCTGGGCCGCCAGCGCGGCCGCGTGCGCCTCGGTCTGAGCCGCGAGCTGCGGGCCGACCGCGCTCTTCGCTTCGTGGATCGCCGCGCGCAGGAGCGCCGTCGTCGCGTCGTGATCATCACACACGGTGGCCGCCGCCGTGCGCGCCGCCGCGCTCTCCTCGCGCAGCGTCGCCGCCGCCGCCTCGAGCTCCTTGCGCATCGTCGCGAGCTCGCGCTCGTTCTCGGCCTTCGCCGCCGCGACCGCCAGGCCCGATGACGTGCCGTCGTTGCGGACCACCTCGCGCAGCCGCTGCAGCTCCGCCGCCGCCGCGTCCGTCGACGCGCGCAGCGTGGTCTCCAGCTCGGCGATCTCCTCGCCATGCGCCGCCTCGACCTCCTTGCGCTCCATGTTCCAGCGCGCGTGCGTCTCTGACAGCGTCGCCTCGAGCGCGCCGATGCGCTGCTGTGCCTCGGCGTACGCGCGCGTGAGCGCATCGCGCTCCGCCGCGACGTCGGCCGTGGCGCCGAGCTCGACGTCCTGCCGCGCTCGCTCGCCGAGCAGCGCCTCGTGGGCCGTCGTCAGCGCGGCGTGGTCGCGCGCGAGGCCATCGCGCTCGCGCCCGAGCTGCTCGACCTGCGCCAGCTCGCCGGCGAGCCGCTCCGCCAGCGCGTTCGCCCGCGTCTCCGCCGCCGTCGCCATGTGATCGAGCTGCGTCGCTTGACCGTGCAGCGTGTCGTGATCCTGCGCCTGCGCCAGGCGAGCCTCGACCTCTTGCGCGAGCTGATCTTCCTTGTTCGCGAGCTCGTCGCTCATGTCCGCGAGCTGGCGCTGCAGCCGCGAGAGCTGGCGGCGCAGCTCCACGACCTCGGAGTCGCCGCTCGCGACCGGCGGGCGCGTCAGCGGTCGTCCGCGCACCGGACGCATCGGCGTGGGCCCGCTCGCCTCGCGCTTGACGGGCGGGACGAACACGCGATCGATGCGAAATCGCGACGCATCCTCGACCGGCGCCTCGTCAGGCTCCCGTCGGAGATCGCGCCCATCTACCTTCTTCGTCACTAGTCACCATCGTCCCCCGATGTGGGCCGGGGATCAACCTCGCGCTCGCCGATCGCGTGTCGTCTTCACACGTACCTCTAGACCCCTCCGTCAGACCACGACCGCGCAGGCACAGTCGGCGACGGTCTCGATCGCGATCGCCGTCAGCGCTGCGCAGTAATCGAGATCGATGTTCGCCATCGTGTCGTGCGTGTCGTGATAGCCCTTCCGGCTGATGTCGTAGTTCTCCATGAAGAGGACACACGGGATGCCCACGTCCGAGAAGATCTGGCCGTCGGTGTTGAACAGCGCCGAGCGCGGCTCCCACTCGACGCGGATCTCGCCGCGCAGCGCCAGGTGCGCGAACGGCGGCGGTGGGGCGCTGGGCGTCGGCCCATCCGGGACTCGCTGTGCACGCCCGCGGCCCGCGCGGTCGGGCGCGGCGTTCCACCGGGCCGCGAGCTGATTCCAGCGCACGTTGGCGTGGTGGGCGCGGCGCGCGAGCCGGGCCGAGCCCACGCCCTCGCCGGGCGCGATCATGAAGACGTCGCGCTCGCGCTCGGTGTTGTGGCCGATCATGTCGAGGACGAACGCGCCCACGACGTCGACGTGCCCGATCTCGCGCGCCGAGCCGTCCTCGGCCGTGAAGCGCAGCGAGCGCTCGACGAGCCCCTGCGCGAGGGCCCGCGCGCCCATGCAGTCCGCCGGATATTCCTCGCCTGTGAGGTGCACGAGCCAGACGTCGCGCTCGAGCGTGCCCGCGGCGGCGAGGGCGAGGAGGCGCTCGGCGGCGAGGAGGAGCGCGGTCGTGGCGGAGTGGTTGTCGTCGGCGCCCGCGGCCGGCGCGCGCAGCTGATCGCCGCCGGTCTCGGCGTAGTAGACGTCCTCCATGTACGCCGTGTCGTAGTGGTCGCCCATCACGATGGCCTGCCCGCGGTTCTTCCCCGGGATCATGCAGACGATGTTGCGCTCGGCGGGCGCGACCTGGTTCTTCGCCCAGCCCTCCATCCACGCGAAGTCGAAGTCGGTCTCCCAGCGAAAGACGTGGTCGACGCACTCCGCGCGGCCCGTCATGCCGGCGGCGGCGATGAGCTCGCGGTAGCGCGCGTGCAGGTGATCGCCGAGGGCCTCGAGGTCGCGGCGCTCGGAGGCGTGCACGTGCGCGGCCCGCGCGGCGGGGCCGCCGTGGCGCCCGCGATTGACGGCGATGCCGTCGGCGTCGTTCTTCATGCGGAACGTCCCGTGGGCCAGGTGCGCGATCGTCGCCCAGATCTGCTCCTCGACGGCGCGCGTGCCGAGCGCGGCCAGGACGAGCGGCGGGCCGACGGGCGCGGCGGCGTGCTCGGTGATCCCGGCGCGCAGCGTGGCCGCGAGCGCGTCGGCGGCGGGGGCGTCGGTCGTGTGATCGCCGAGAGCCGCGAGCCAGGCGTCGAGCGTGACATCCCGGCCCACGTGCAGGAGCGCGCGCGCGTGCGCGGTCGTGATCGGCCCGAGGAGCGCGTGCGCCTCGAGGAGCTTGCGGAGGTTCTGGCTTGTCGTGTAGCGCGCGCGGCCGGGATCGCGGCCGAACGTGCGGGCGGCCGCGACGTGGGCGGGCCGGGCGAGGAGGTGCGGCGCGAGCGCGAGCGGGGCCACGCCGGGGCGCTCGGCGCTGACGTAGCCGAGCGGCGCGTCGGGGTAGCGGCCGTGGCCAGCGCGCGCGACGACCGGCACGTGCCAGAACAGCTCGCGGAGCCCGGCGCGCATCGGCGGGTAGTACATGCGGTAGCCAAAGCGGCCGCCGACATCGACGACGCCGGACGCGTGGAGGAGCTGCGCGCGGGCCGCGACGGGGCCGTCGAGGAGCAGCGTGTACGCGTCGGTCCAGATCTGCGAGTTGCGCGCGATCGGCTTGTCGTAGAGTTCGATCGCCTCGGGCGTCGTGGAGAACAGCGCGACCGACACCTTGTCGGTGTACGCGCCGTCGCCGTGCACGTCGGCATCGCGCGCGACGCGCTGCCAGCGGTGCGTGCGCGTCACGTGGGCGACGATCTTGTGGCCGTGCGCGCCGGCCGTCGCGCCCGTGGCGTCGGCCTCGTCGAGCCAGCCCGACTGCGGGATGCGGATCGCACAGCTGCCCTCGACGCGCGGGAACAGGTGGAGGAGCGGGATCTGCATCGCGCGCGGCAGCTCGCGGCCGAGGTCGCGGTAGCGCGGGTGCTCGAACAGCACGAGCACGGCCGGGCTCGGCAGGAGCACGAGCGTGCCGGCGAGGTACGCGGCGCGGACGGCGGCCGGGAGCGCGGCGAACGGCCGAAACGTGACGAGCGCGCGCAGCGGCGCGATGGGCGCGTCGTCGGCGATCAGGCGCGGGCGGAGCGCGGCGGGGATCGCACCCGGCGCGGCGAGGATCGCCCACGCGTCGCCGGTCACGCCCGCCCAGCGCACGAGGTCGGCGAGCCTGGCCTCGTCGAGGCCGTGGAGGCACGCGGCGAGCGGCCCGTCGTGGCTCGCGCCGAACAGCGTCCAGCGCGTGTTGCCCTTGTCGTCCTGCGACCGCGACAGGGCGAGCGGGCACAGGAGCACGACCGGATCGTGGGCGAGCGCGCCGGCCTGCGCGGCGGCGGCGAGCTCCGCCGGCCACGCGGGGTTGTCGGCCAGGAGCGTCCGCGACAGCGCGTGCGGCTCGCCGCGCACGAGCTTGCCGAGCTCGTGAAGCAAGACCTCGGCGATGCGATCGAGGCCGGGCTCGAGGTCGTGCGCCTGCTCGTACTCGTCGACGTCGAGGCCGGCGGGGTGCGAGATGCCGCACGTCGCGGCGGCGTGCGCGCGCGTCGGGACGTACGGCTTGAGGCCGACGTACGGCGGCGGCATCAGCTCGGAGTACGCGCGCAGCGGGAACGCGCCCGCCCCGTGAAACGCCCCCGCTGCCTCGCGCTCGATCTCGTCCCATGCGTCCGTCATGGGCGCGCAGCGTACGCTACGCTCTACGCGACGTGACCGCGCGGGGCTTCGGGATCGACTGGGATACGGGCGTGGGGCATCTCGCCGCACGCGAGCCCGCGGCGCGCGAGGTCGAGCAGCACGCGGCCGCGCTCGCCGCCGGCTACAACGATCCGCGCAACGCGCCGCTGATGGGGCACGACGAGCGGATCGCCGAGGCGGACGTCGTGGAGCTGTACGCGGAGGCGGCGGCGGAGGGCACGCGCGCGTTCCTGTTGTTCCGCGACGACGCGCTTGTCGGCGATGGCGACCTGCGCCACGTGCACGACGGCGGCGCCGAATTCGCGTTCATGATCGCGGCGACGGCGGCGCAAGGGCAGGGGCTCGGGACGCGGTTCGCGGTGATGATCCACGCGTTCGGGTTCGCGCAGCTCGGGCTGCAGCAGATCTACGCGTCCGTGGTGCCGGCGAACGTGGCGTCGCGGCGGGTGTTCGAGAAGATGGGGCACGTCGTGGACGACAGCGCGCGGGCGCGGGCGTTCGCGGACGAGCCAGGCGACCTGGTGATGGCGATCGACCGCGCGACGTTCGAGCGGGTGCACGCGGGGGCGCTCGCCGAGCTGCGGATCGCAGAGCGCGGCGCATGAGGCGTGTGGTGTGGGTGGTGATGGCGGTGGGCTCCCGGACGATGGGTCGAGCTCGCCGCCGCTACGCCGATCACCGACGGTGACTACGCCGGCGCGCACTGCACGTGGCAGCCGGGGACGGTGTAACACCTGTCACCCCCTTCGTTTTACAAACCCGAGCAATTTCAACCACCTGAGTGGGGACGGTGTCACACCTGTCCGCCCTGGCCGTCACGTACTGAGGTACCGTTCGCCCATGTTCATTCGCCGGCTCCTCGCCCCCCTCGCCCTCGTACTCGCCCTCTTCGCCGCCGCGCCCCACACGACCGAAGCACAGCCCACCAAGCCCGCGCCGACCGCGCCCGCCGCGAAGGCCGAGCCCGTCGATCTCAACACCGCCACCGCCGTGCAGCTCCAGGCGCTCCCCGGCATCGGCGACGCCTACGCCAAGAAGATCATCGCTGGCCGCCCGTACGCGAAGAAAGACCAGCTCGTCTCGTCGAAGATCATCCCGCAGGCGACCTACGACAAGATCAAAGACCTCGTCATCGCCAAGCAGCCGGCCAAGAAGTAGCTCGCTGCGCGTCACGCCAGCCCGACCTGTCAGCGGGGTAACTTGCGACGAGCCGCGAGGCGGCGACGGTGACAGGTGTGACACCGTCCCCGGATAACAGGTTGTAATTTCAACGGATTCGAAATCGACCGGGTGGACAGGTGTGACACCGTCCCCGCGGGCGTCGGCGAAGGCCGTTGGTACACTGGCGCATGGCGCTGTTTCGTCGTCGGCCCGAGCCTCCGGTTCAAAGCTTCGTGCACCGCGGCCGCCGCATCGGGTTTCACGACCACGGGCAGGGCGACCGGGTGCTCGTGATGACGCACGGGCTCCTCATGGACAAGCGCATGTACGGCACGCTCGCGCCGACGCTCGTCGAGACGGGCCATCGCGTGATCGCCGTCGACATGCTCGGCCACGGCGCGTCGGACCAGCCCCACGACATGACGGCCTACTCGATGGAGCAGTTCGGGCGGGACGTCATCGCGCTCCTGGATCATCTCGACCTGCCGCAGGCCGTCATCGGCGGTACGTCGCTCGGGGCGAACGTGTCGCTCGAGGTCGCCGTGGCCGCGCCCGCCCGCGTGCGCGCGCTCGTCCTCGAGATGCCGGTGCTGGAGAACGCGCTCCCCGCCGCCGCGGCCGCGTTCGTCCCGCTCGCCCTCGCGCTGCGCGTCAGCCAACCGTCGATGCGGCTCGTCTCGGGCCTCGCGCGCCGCATCCCGCGTTCGCACCTGCTCGTCGACACGATGCTCGACTTCGTGCGCCGCGATCCGGCGGCATCGCTCGCCGTGCTCGACGGGCTGATCTTCGGCCGCATCGCGCCGCCGATCGAGGCGCGCCGCGCGCTCCGCCACCCGACCCTCGTCATCGGGCATCCGTCCGATCCGATCCATCCGTTTAGCGACGCCGATCGCATCGCGCGCGAGCTGTCCCATGCGCGGCTCGTCACGGCGGGCTCGATCGCGGAGTGGCGCGTCCGGCCCAAGCGGCTGGACGCGGAGCTGCGCCGCTTCCTCGACGAGGTCTGGCGGCCGGTCGCGACGGCGGCCGCGTAAGGCTGCGAGCTAGACGTCCGGCTCGAGGCCGACGCGATCTTCGTCGGTGAGCCCGCGCGTCCCCGGCGGCACCATCGGGCGGATGCCGCCGAGGCAGGCGAGGGCGCAGCCGGTGGTGTGGCGCACCACGCGCGGCAGCGACGCCGGCGACATCGACGTCATGATCCGCGGCAGCATGAGCCCGCCGCAGAACGTGCAGTACACGTCCATCCGGTGGTTCTTCCAGTCATCGCCGCCGCAGCGCTCGGTGAAGAACACGCGGTGCGCGCGCGCCGTCGCGGGGTACCGCGCCTCGTAGGTCGCGAGGGCCAGCGCGACGAACGCGACATAGTCGAACCCGAGATCGGTGCGTCCCTGCTGCCACGCGTCGTAGGCCACGGCGGCCTCGGCGTTCATGGCGCGGCCTCCTCCGCGACGGGTTCGGGCTCGCTGATCGAGACCGCGCGCCGGCCGCTGACCAGCACCTCCTCGCGCCCGTCGTCGCCCACGTGCCGCACGAGCCGGTACGTCGTGTTGCCCTCGGCGCGGGCGACCTCGGGGGCCGCGATCAGGAGCTGCAGGTCGAGGTTCTTGCAGAGATCGAACAACACGCCGAGATTATCGCGCGACAGCCGGTTCGCCTCGTCGAGGAACAGGAACCGCAGCGAGCCGCGCGTGGTCCGCGCGCGCAGGAGGTTCGCGTCGCGCTCCCACTCGGTGAGCACCACCATCATCAACGCCGCGCCGACGCCGATCGCCTCGCCCGTCGACAGCTTCGTCGGGCTCGCCGTCTCCCACGCGCCGCTCGTCTGCCGCCGGATCTCGACGGCCAGCTCGAGGTACTCGCGATAGTCGAGCAGCCGCTGGCCGCCGGTGCGCCCGCCGCCGCCGTAGCGCCGGAAGATCTCGTCGAGCGCCTCCTCGATCGGGATCGCCGACATGAACAGCAGCTCCTGCGCCTCGCCGAGCCGCAGCGCCCGCAGGATCGCGTCCATGCGCTCGATGCGGCGGATCTCGACGCGGATGCCGTGGATGCTGCCGAACCGGATGCCATCGAGCTGCCCGTTGAGCCGGCGCACCTGGCCGTGCGCGCGCCGCACCTGCACGTCGATGCCGCGCGCGACGTCTTCGGACGCGCCGCGCAGGTCGTGCTCCTGGCGGCCGAGCCGACCCTCGAGCATGTCGAGGTGATCCCGCAGCCGCTCCAGCGCGAGCAGCGGCTCGTCGACCTCCGCGACCTGCGCGGGGACGCGGCGGCGCAGCCACTCGCGCGTCAGCCGCCACGTCGCGAGGTAGCCGGGGCCGTCGAGCGCGTGGTCCTTGATCGCGGTCGCCAGCTCCTCGCCGCCGCGCGCGCGGGCCACGCGATCCACGAGCAGCTCGCGCTTGCTCCAGGCATCCGCGGCGAGCTGGATGCTCTTGCGGTCGGTGCGCCCGCCCGCGAGCACGCGGTGCAAGAGACCGTCGGCCTGCGCGAGCTCGCGTAGCTCGGCCCACGCCGCCACGGTCGGGCCCGCGTCGGAGCCCGCCTTGACCATGCGCGCCCGCGCGTCGGTGACGGCCGCCCCCGCGCGCTCGTGGCGCTCGACGGCGAGCGCGCGATTCGTGACGAGGATCCGGGCGTCGGCGTCGAGCTCGGTGACGCGGCCCGCGATCCCGCCGATGTCGCGCGACGCCGCCGTCGACGAGATCGCGCCGAGCCCCGCGAGCTCGACCGCCGCGCGATCCCGATGCGCCACCGCGCCGAGCCGGGCCGCCTCCGCCTGCTGCGCGGCGAGCGTGGCGGCTTCCCACCCGGTCTCCACGACGGCCTCCGCGGCGGCGGCGGTCGCGACGGCCGCCTTCGCGTCAGCGTGCTGCGCCTCGAGGGCC
>JANXOM010000285.1 GCA_025353585.1 Deltaproteobacteria bacterium | reverse complement strand
GGCGAGCGCATCGAGCGCCCGCTCGACCCGCGGCGACGTGGCGCGCGCCGGCGGCTTCGCGTCGGGCCCGGCCGCGCCCGCGCGCGGCGGCGAGCCGGCGACGAGCGCCGACACGTCGCTGTCGACCATGCCGCCCCACGTCTCCTCGACGATGTCGTACTGCCCGTCGGCGATGCGCTTCTGCAGCCAGGCCTCGCTGCCCGTCTTCACCTCCACGATCACGCCCGCCTTGCGCGCCGCATCGACGAACGCGTCGCGCGCGCTCGTGTGCAGCTTCGGGTTGGCGTCCGGCTTCACGGGGTGCTCGAGGCCGATCAGCACGACGCGCAGCTGCTTGCCGTCGCGGTCGCGCACGTTGTCCTTGTCGCGATCCGTCCAGCCGGCGGCCTCGAGCAGCTTGCCGGCGCCCGCCGGGTCGAGCTCGGGCACCGGGCCCTCCGGCCCGTTGACGAGGCCACCGGGCCAGATCGGCCACAGCGCCGGGCGGGCGAGCGTGTGGAACGCGTCCTTGGCGATCGCCTTGCGATCGACGAGCAACGACAGGGCGTGGCGGACGCTGGCGTCGTCGAGCGGCGCGCGCGACGCGTTCCACGCGAACACGTGCAGGCGCGGCGGCGCGAGGTCGAACGGCACGAACGCGGCCGCGATCGCCGGCGAGGTCGCCTGGCCCGGGTAGTGGGCGGGGATGAGCGCGGGGATGATGTCGAGCTCGCCGCGCTTCGCGGCGGTGATCGCGTCGGCCGCGTCCGGCTGGTAGATGAACTCGAGGTCGGCGATCGGCACCGCGCCGCCCCAGTACTTCTCGTTGCGCGCGAGGTGCACGACGCCGTTCTTGTTCGACGCGAGCTTCCACGGGCCGCTGCCGACGACCTGCCCGCCGCCGAGCAGGCCCTCGTTGTAGACGTGCATGGGCAGGATGGGGATCTCGGCGAGCGCGCGGAGGGCCCACGCGCTCGGGCGCTTCATGCGCAGGCGCACCTGGCGCGACGTGATGAGCTCGATGGCCTCGACGTCGTCGAGCAGCGGGCGGAGGTGGTCGACGTGGTTGCGCGGGTCGCGGATGGCGTCGAGCGTGAACTGCACGTCGGACGTGGTGAGGGCCTGGCCGTCGGAGAAGGTGGCCTCGGGATCGAGCTCGATGCGGATCTCCATCCCGCCCGGCATGACCTGCCAGGTGCGGGCGAGGCGGGCGGCGTAGGTGCCGGCCGGGCTCGCGCCGTCGGGCGGCTGGTAGCGGAGGAGCGGCTCGAAGATCGTCCCGAGCGTGATCCGGCGGGCCCAGATCGACGGCGAGACCAGGGGGGTCAGGCGTCCCGGTTCGGAATCGACGTCGATGCGGACGGTGTGGGCCCGGGCCGCCCGCTGCTCGGCCTCGGGCGTCCCCGACTGCGCGAGCTGCGGCGAGCCCGGGGCGTGGGCCGCCTCCGCCGTCGGATCGGGGGCGTGCCGCCAAGGCTTGACGCGGGCGGACGTGTCGCAACCAACGGCGGACCCGAGCGCGAAAACCGCGACGGCGGCGAGGAGCGTGACTTGAGGCACTTGGGGCCACATGATATGACCCTGCCCATGAACCGTCACGGCGCGTGCACCGTCGGGCTCGTGGGCCTCGTCCTTGGAACGCTCGGCGCTGCCGGCTGCGACAAGGACAAGTTCACCGGCCCCGAAGCCGAGGTGAAGAAGACCGACATCAAGGTCGATCTCCCGCCCGTCCCGGCGTTCGATCTGCCTGCCGCCTCGGGCGACAACCATTCGGTGAAGGAGCTGCGGGTCAAGGGCAAGAAGCTGCTCGATAGCACCGTGACGGTCAAGGGTGTTGTCACCTGGGCCTACGACTGCTCGACGGCGGTCCGCACGCCCGGCATGTCCGACAAGGACCTCGCGAAGAAGATCGAGGATGACCCGTCGGTGTGCGAGCGCCCGAAGTTCTACATCGGCGACGCGGCGGACACGCCGGCCGAGAAGAGCCTGTGGGTCGTGGACGTCCCGCGGCCGTACAACAAGCTCGAGATCGAGCGGCTGCCGAAGGACGAGCTGAAGAACCCGCCGCCCGATCGCTGCGACGACAAGAAGGATCCGAAGAAGCCGCAGTGCCCCGTCTACAAGGTGGGCGACGTGGTGACGATCACGGGCGACTTCAAGCAGGCGTCGACGCACTCGGAGAAGAACTCGGACGGGCTCATCGTCTACAAGATGATGAAGAACGAGACCGAGAACTGGGAGTCGCCGCCGCCGTCCGCCGGCAGTGGCGCGGCCCCGGCCGGCCCGGCGCCCGGCGCGAAGCCGTCGCCGGAAGATCTGACGAAGCCGAAGCACGGTTAGTCCGCCCGACGGCGTCGCGGCGACAGCGTCCACGACGACGACCAAGGCGACATCTACCTCAGCGTCCACAGCGACGTCTTCGTCCACGGCGACGACGACAGCATCCGCGGCGACGTCAGCGTCCGCGACGACGACGATAGCGTCCGCGGCGACGTCAGCGTCCACGGCGACGTCTTCGTCAGCGTTCACGGCGACGTGTGGCGTAGAGGTGATCGTGATCGTGATCGGGAACGCGCGCGTGGTCGTGGTCGATCTCACGTCGTCGATCTGCGCTGGGCACACGCAACCCGTGCCGCACCGCCGCTCTGCACCGCGCGCCGCGGGCACAGCGCGGCCCAGGTCGCGTGAGCACAGAGAAGATCGTGGCCGCGAGATCGACCACGACCACGTGGGCGTTCCCGATCACGATCACCTCTACGCCACACGTCGCCGTGGACGCTGACGTGGCCGGACGTGACCGTGACCGTCGCGCTTCGCGCGGGAACGGCTACCGGTCCTTCGCCCTTGCGGCGCACGCGGCGGGCGCGATCCATGCCGCCCCGGTCTGCGCGCGCAACGCGCAGCGATTCCCGATCGCCTCGAGGTCGAACCCGCGGTGCACCTCGGCGCCGATCGGCGCACGCACGCGCAGCTCGACGTGATGCAGATTGCCCGCGCGCGCGGTCGGCGGCGCATCGGTCCCCGTGCTCCGCGGGGCGGCCACGGCCTCCGCCAGCGCATCGAGCGCCGCGCCCCGTGCGGGCGTCGCGCCGGTCCACTCCCCGAGCACCGCGCCGCGCGTGTAGTGCGCGCCGTCGATCGTCAGCTCGGCGATCGCGGTCGGCTCGTCGCTCCAGAGCGCCAGATCGCGCAGCGCCGCCGACGGCGCGAGCAGCGCGGCCCCCGCCCCCGTCGACACGCGCACGGCCACCGGCTCACCGGGCCGCGCGATCGTGCCATCGGCCCACACGTCGAGCGCCACGCCATCCGCGACGAGCGTGCCCCGCGGCGCGCGCTCGGGCCGCGCGATGACCACGCCCGGATCCCCGAGCGCCGCCCGCAGCGCCGCCACGCGCGTCGCATCCACGTCGACCGCCG
>JANXOM010000152.1 GCA_025353585.1 Deltaproteobacteria bacterium | reverse complement strand
ACACCGGCACGGCGCGGCCCGCGAACGCCACCAGCCCGACGCGATGCCCGTCGAGCCGCTGCACGAGCTGCGCGATCTCCGCCTTCGCGCGGGCCAGCCGGTTCGGCGCGACGTCCTCCGCGAGCATCGAGCGCGACGTGTCGAGCACGAACACCACGTCGGCCGAGGCCTGCGAGGCGGTCACCGTCTCCGTCTCGCCCGTCACCTGCGGCCGCATGAGCGCGATCACGCCGAACCCGAGAGACACGCCGAACAGCGCCAGCTGCACGGCGACCCGCGCCACGCTCGCGCGCGCGGTCAGGCGGCGCTGCATCGCGGGCGAGAGGAACGCGTCGAGCGAGCCGCGGCCGTGCAGCTCGAGGAACGCGAGGAGGCCGATCGTCACGAGGACGAGCCAGATGAGGTTCACGAGGCCGAGATCGACCCAGGTCCAGTTCGTCACGGCAGCCTCCGGAACAGCGTGCCGCGCAGGACGAACGCGAGCACCGAGAGCAGCATGCCGAGCGCCACGAAGTAGCCGTAGAACAGCCGGTACGTGACGAAGCGCTCCTCGTCGATCTTCGTGCGCTCGAGCTTGTCGATCTGGCCGTAGATGCTGCGGAGGCTCGCGTTGTCCGTCGCGCGGAAGTACTGGCCGCCGGTCTTCTCCGCGATCTTGCGCAGGAGCGTCTCGTCGATCGAGACCTGCATCTGGCGCAGCTCGGTGCGCCCGTCGCCGCGGTCGATGCGGATGGGCGCCACGCCGGTCGTGCCCGCGCCGATCGTGTAGACGCGCACGCCGGCCTTCACGGCGTCGTCGATCGCGGTCTGCTCGTCGATGTCGTGGATGTTCGATTCGCCGTCGGTGAGGAGCACGGCGACCTTGCTCTTCGCCTTCACGTCGACGAGGCGCTGCACGGCGAGCTCGAGGCCGGCGCCGATCGCGGTGCCATCCTCGTCCTCGGCCGCGAATTCGAGCGTGCGCGAGGCGGCGACGAGGTTCGCGTGGTCGAGCGTGAGCGGCGACCGCGTGTCGGCATAGTGCGCGAACGCGATGAGGCCGATCGCGTCGTCGGGGCGCCCCTCGAGGCCGTCGCCGCCGAGGACGAACTGCTCGAAGACGTGCTTCACGGCGTCGAGGCGCGTCAGCTCCTTGGTCTTCTCCGACAGATCGAGCGCGCGCATCGAGCCCGAGACATCGATCGTCATCATCACGGCGATGCCCTCGCGGCGAACGCGGGCGTTGTCATCGGCGAGGCGCGGCCCGGCGAGCGCGATGGCGAGCATGACGATCGCGAGGGACGTGAGCGCGTCGGGAATCCACGCGAGCCAGGTGCGCCACGACGAGCCGTTCGGGAGCGTGCGCAGCGAGCTGAACACGACGCGGCCCGCCGTGCGGTGCGACCACCACCAGGCGGGGATCGCGAACAGCGCGAACAGGATCGCGGCCGGGTGCGCGAAGTCGACGTGGAACAACCTCATGCGGCCTCCCGGGCGGCGGTCTCGGCGAGCCGCGTGTCCTCGACGAACCCGCGCGCGGCCTTCAGGGTGGCGATGGACTCGTCGGCGTCGGGGCGATAACCGGCGAACTTGACGCGGTCGCACCGCTCGAGGAACTCGACGAGCAACGCCCGCTGCGCGTCGGCCATGCCGGCGGCGGCGACCGCGACCTGCAGGAACTCCTCGGTCGTGAGCTCGGGCGCGCGGATGCGATAGCGCTGCTCCACGTACGCGCGGACGATCGCGGACAGCTCGACGAACCAGCCATCGGCCTCGTCGGCGGGCGGCGCGCCGCGGCTCTCGAGCTGACGGAGGCGGGTGACGGCGTCGTCGTACGCGTTGCGCTGGAGCGCGATGCGGCGGCGGGCGATGGCGGCGCGGAACAGGAGGAGGCCGCCGGCGAGGATGATTGCCAGCAGCGAGACGCCGCCCACGATGTAGATCCACGGCACGCCACCGACGTCGGGCTCGAGCTCGCCGCGCGCGCCCTTGAGCTCGGCGGCCACGGCCGCGTCGGCGACCGGCGCGACCTCGAGCGGGACCTCTTCGGTCAGGATCTCTTGCGCGCCGGAGCCCGCGCCGGAGCCGGCGGCCGTGCGGGCGTCGACCATCTCGAGCCGGAGCGGCGGGACGCGGAGCTTGCCGCTCGCGGGCGGCTCGAGCGTGTAGGTCTGCTCCTGGGTCTGGCCGCCATCGGGCTTGCGCGCGGCCGTGCGCGTGAAGCCGACGACCCTGAACCGGCCCATGCGCTGGTCGCCGGCCTCCTGGAACGGCGCGTCGACGCTGATGCCGGCCGGCGACTCGACGGTGAGGCGCAGGTAGATCGCATCGCCGAGCGCGGGCTTCGCGGGCCACACCGTGACGGTGGCCTTGACGGGGCCATTCTCGGTCGACTTGACGAGCGCGTCCTTCGTCGGGGCGATCGCCGCCACATCGGGCGCGGCGTCTTCGCTGCCGCCGCCACAGGCAGCGAGCGTCAGCCCGAAGGCGAGGGCGAAGGCGAAGCTCGCGCGCCTCATCGCCGGTGCCTCCGCTCGCGCTCGCGGAAGAACTTGAGCAACGGATCCACCATCGACGCGCTCGCATCGAACACCACGAGATCCATGCCGGTCGCGCGCAGCTGGTCGTGCAGGATCCGCTGCCGGTCTGCCGCGCGCGCCGTCAGCTCCTCCCGGAACGCGGGGGACGCGGTGTCCACGAGCCGCGTGCGCCCCGTCTCCGCGTCCTCGAGCGTGACGAGCCCCGTGGGCGGCATCGCGACCTCGCGCGGGTCCATGATCATCGCCGCGACCACGTCATGCTTCCGGTTCGCGTGGCGGAGGACCTGCAGGTAGCCGTCGTCGAGGAAGTCCGAGATCAGGAACAGCACCGAGCGCCGCGGCAGCACCTGCCGGCAGAACTCGAGGGCCGCACCGATGCTCGTGGCGCGCCGCGGGTTGCCATCGCCGGCCGGGCCGCGCGCCGGCGCCGTCGTGCGCTTGAGCTTGTGCCACAGCGCCCGCACCGCGCGCGGGATCGCGACCATCATGCCGCGCTCGATCGGCCCCGCCGCGAGGCCCTGGCCGCGCGCGAGCACCTCGCGCACGATGCGCAGCGAGTGCTTGCCGCCCTTGCGCGGCGGGATGTAGAGGTCCGCGCCGCCGTGGAACAGCAGGAGGCCGACCTTGTCGCCGTTCTCGACCGCGCTCATCGCGAGCAGCGCCGACAGCTCGACGGCCGCCTCGAGCTTGCTGCGCCGCCCCGAGCCGAAATCGAGCGACGCGCTGACATCGACGAGCAGCATGACCGTGAGCTCCCGCTCCTCCACGAAGCGCTTGATGTGGGGCTCGCCGGTGCGCGCGGTGACGTTCCAGTCGATCGCGCGGACGTCGTCGCCGGGCGTGTACGGCCGCACCTCGTCGAACTCCATGCCGCGGCCCTTGAACACGGAGAGGTACGCGCCCGCCATCACGTCGGACACCTGACGTCCGGTGACGAACTGGATGCGCTTGACGGCCTGCGCGATCTCGGCGGGCAACATCTCGGGCGGCCTTACGGGACGGGGACGTTCTCGAGGATCTGCGCGATGACGTGGTCGCTCGTCTTGCCCTGCGCCTCGGCCTCGTAGCTCACGAGGACGCGGTGGCGAAGGACGTCGAGGGCGATCGTCTTGATGTCGTGCGGCGAGACGTAGGTGCGACCGGTGAGCATCGCCTGCGCCTTGGCCACCTTCACGAGCGCGATCGACGCGCGCACGGAGGCGCCGTTGTCGATCAGCGGCGCGAGCTGCGGCAGGCCGGCCGACTTCGGGTCGCGCGTCACGGCCACGAGATCGACGGCGTAGCGCTTGAGCTTGTCGTCCACGAACACCTGCTTGACGACGTCGCGCGCGGCGAGCACGTCGTCGAGCGTGAGGACCTTCGTCGCGGTCGGCTCGGAGCCGGCGCCGGCCATGCGGTCGACGATCTTCACCTCGTCCTCGCGCGTCGGATAGCCCACGCGGATCTTCAGCATGAAGCGATCGAGCTGCGCCTCGGGGAGCGGGTAGGTGCCCTCCTGCTCGATCGGGTTCTGCGTGGCGAGCACGAGGAACGGATCGGCGAGCTTGAGCGTGGTGTCGCCGAGCGTGACCTGGCGCTCCTGCATCGCCTCGAGGAGCGCGGACTGGACCTTCGCCGGGGCGCGGTTGATCTCGTCGGCGAGGATGAAGTTGCCGAACACCGGCCCCTTCTTGATGCTGTAGGCGCCCTCGCGCGGGTTGTAGATCTGCGTGCCGACGACGTCGCCCGGCAGCATGTCCGGCGTGAACTGGATGCGCGAGAACTGACCGTCGATCGCCTCGGCGAGCGTGCGGACGACGAGCGTCTTCGCGAGGCCAGGCACGCCCTCTAGAAGGACGTGGCCGCCGGCGAGGAGGCCGAGGAGGAGCCGGTGCAGCATGTCGTCCTGGCCGACCAGGACCTTGCCGACCTCGGCCTTGAGGGCGGCGAACCGACCCTGCAGCTTGGTGACATCTTCGGTGAGGCGATCAGACATATGGGCTTGGGGCGGGGAGCAAAGCGCTCGTCGCGCGGCCTGTCAACCGATCGGGGCCGGAGGTCATTCCCGAGTCTGTTGTTGACGCGCAGGGGGCGGTTTGGCAGAGTGGAGCCTCGTGAGGTTCCTTCCGTGATGCCATGTATCCAGTCGTTCTGGACGATGTCGACGCAGGTCTCCTGCGTCTGCATTGAGATGGCCCGCGGCAGGCGAGTCTTCTGACGCTGTAACAGCGCGAAGATCTTTCTCACCCGCCGCGGGCTCCCAGGCAAAACCTCGGAGCCCGATGTCGTTTTCGGGCTCCTCCAATCGTCTTTTCTTCGTGACGAGGGCCTCCATGTCCGCGCTGTCTCTATTGTCTCCCGAGCTACCCTGGGCAAAACACCCCGGCCGGGCGCTCCTGCGCCTCGCCCTTCCCATCACCGTCTCGATGGTCTCGTTCTCCACGATGACCCTCGCGTCCACGGCGTTCGTCGCGAGCGTCGGCTCGGACGAGCTCGCGGGCGTTGGCCTCGCCGGCGTCATCGGGTTCGCGCTCATCTGCTTCGGCGTCGGCATGCTGCGCGGCGCGAAGACGCTCGTCTCGCAGGCGATCGGCGCGGGCCGCCGCGACCGCATCCCGGAGCTGTTCGGCGCCGCCCTCGTGCTGGCGGTCGTCCTCGGCCTCGTCGCGCTCGCGGCGGGCCAGCTCGTGGCGCCCTGGATCGCGGCGCTGTCCGCGTCGGCGCGCGCGGGCGCGTTCGCCGCGCAGTACCTCGCGATCCGCTCGCTCGGCGCGCCGCTGGTGCTGCTCTACGCGGCGCTGCGCGAGGCGAGCTACGGCGTCGGGGACACGCGGACGCCGATGCGCGCGTCGTTGTGCGGCAACGCCGTGAACATCGCGCTCGACGCGTATCTGATCCTCGGGCTCCACTGGGGCGTCCAGGGCGCGGCCGTCGCCACGATCTTTGGCAACCTGACCGAGCTCGCCGTGCTCGCGTGGCCGATGCGCGGGCAGCTCCGCGTGGTGCGCGTGGCGCGGCGGGCGATCCGCGACGTCATCGCGCAGGGCGCGCCGAACGGCCTGCAGTTCGTGATGGAGGTCGGGTCGTTCCTGATCCTGACCTTGCTCGTCGCGAGCATGTCGGCGGTCGACGGCGCGGCGCACCAGCTCGTGCTTCATCTGATCAACGTCTCGTTCCTGCCGGCGCACGCGCTGGCGGAGGCGGCGGCGGTGCTCGTGGGGCAGGCCGTGGGCGCGAGCCAGGACGGGCTCGTCTCGCGGGTCGCGCGGCGCGCGCTGGCCCTGGGCGCGGGGTACTCGACGGTGTGCCTCGCGGTGTTCGCGGTGCTCGGCGGCACGATCACGCACGCGATGGCGGCCGGGGATCCCGTGCTGGCGGCGCGGGCGCTCGTGCTCCTGCACGTGAGCTTCGCGTTCCTGGTGGCGGACGCGGCGAACGTCATCGCGCGCGGCGTGCTGCGCGGGGCGAGCGACGTCCGGTACGCGGCGATCGTGGGGATGATCACATCGTGGGTGACCACCCCGCCGCTGGCCTGGCTCCTCGGGATCCACTGGGGCTACGGCGCGGCCGGCGGCTGGGCCGGGCTCGCGGCGGAGATCGTCGTCGGCGCGGGGCTATTCTGGCTGCGCGTGGCGCGGGGCGGCTGGCGCCCGGCCGCGGCGGCGGCCCGGCGGGCCCTGGCGGGGACGGCGGTATGATCGCGTTCGCCGTGGGTACATTGGTTGCGCGACGGCCGCGAAGCGCCTCATGAATCCAACCGTCGAGCGGCCGTGACGTTACGACCGTGTCGTGGCGGTCCCCTTTCTCGTCATCTCCGGGGAGCTCGGCGCAGAGGGCCCGGAGGCCCCTGCGCCGGCAAAGTGGAAGAGGCGTAGCGGGCGTCTCAAGCCTGTGTGTGAGCGCAGCCGCGCGGTTGTTCACCCGACCTGAACGATCGCCATTGCCAGGGCGGGGCCCTCTGGTCCATGTTCCGACCGATGAAGCGTCTTCTGGCTCTGGGTGCCGTGCTCGCGGGGTGTGCGTCGGGGTCGCGTCCCGGCGTGGGCGCCGATGCGAGCGACCCGCACGACGCGCCAGCGGCGGACGCGGCCCAGACGCACGACGCGCCGATCGACGCCGCGCCGACGCACGACGCGCCGGCCGACGCCGAGCCGATCGATGCCCGCATGGTCGATGCACGCATGGTCGACGCGGCCCCGCCGCCGCCCGATGCGTGCGTGCCGGTCCAGACGCAGCTCCTGGCGAACCCGACCTTCGATCTCACGCCTGCGGGGACGGGCTGGACGCAGACGCTCATCGACCCGAATTTCGGCGACATCATCACGAGCTTCGGCGCGACGCCGCAGTCCGCGCCGTTCCAGGCGTTCCTGGGCGGCATCACCGGGGATCAAGAAAGCGAAGCGACCGTCACCGACTTTCTGACGCAAGACATCGCGATCCCGCCAGGGACCACCAAGCTCGAGCTCACCGGGTTCTTCGTGGTCGGCACGGCGGAGACGGTGACGTTCGCGGTCGACACGTCTGATGTCGCCATCACGAAGACGGATGGGACCCCGATCGAGGACGTGCTCGCGCTCTCGAATCTGAACGCGTCGGCGGCGGTCGCGTACGCACCGTTCGACCACGTGTTCACGAGCGTTGCCGCGCTCGCGGGCAGCACGGTTCGGCTGCGCTTCACGAGCACCAACGATCAGACCCTCAGCACCGGCTTCGAGTTCGATACGCTCGCCCTCACTGCCACGCACTGCCCGTAGTTGCCACCTGTCGCCTTCGGCGGGGGCGCGACGCCTCGGCCGATGCTAGATTCCGGGCATGAGGCATTCTCCTGGATTTGTCGCGGCTGCGGTCGCGGTGTGCACGCTCTCGCTCGTCTCTGCGTCGCAGGCGGGCACCACGAAGGCGTGGACGGCAGCGAAGGGGGCGATGCCGGCGGATACGTCGGTCACGATCGCCATCGACGTCACCGCGATCGCGAAGTCCGCGACGTTCGAGAAGCTCTACCCGATCGCGCTCGGCAAGAGCGACGACGTCAAGCAGGGCGTCGAGCTCGTGCGCACCGCGTGCAAGTTCGATCCGCTCGTCGCGATCAAGAGCGTCGCGATCGGCCTCGACGCCACCCAGAGCGACGGCGCGGTCTACGTCAACATCGTCGACCTCACGCCGGCGAAGCTCGCCGCGTGTCTCAAGGAGGTCGCGAAGGCCAAGGGCGCGGGCGCGAAGGCCGAGCTCGTCACGGTGAAGACCGAGGCGAACATCACCGATCTGCAGTCGGAGGAGAAGCACGTCTTTTTCGGCTGGATCGGTACGGACGTGCTCGTGATGGTGCCGAAGCACCTCGACGACAAGGCGGCGCTCAAGAACTGGATGGGCGGCGGCCTCGCGAAGGGTACGCTCGGCAAGTTGCTCGGCAAGGTGAAGACCGACGCCGCGGTGTTCGTGGCGAGCACGGTCGGCAAGCCGATCGACGCGACCCACAACCTCAAGCAGGGCTACGGCTGGCTCGGTCTCGCGGCCGGCAACCTCTCGCTCGAGGCCCACGCCGACCTCGGCGACCCGGCCGCGGCCAAGAGCCTCGCGACCGACGCGTCGACGCAGATCGATCAGATGCGCAAGAACCCGCCGCTGCCGTCCATCGCTGACCTGCTCAAGAACGTCACCGTCGCGCCCGCGGCCTCCGAGATCGTGGTCAAGGCGACCGTGGTCGAGAAGGACTTCGCGGACCTCGTCGCGATGGCCATGGCCGCGATGTAAGCGGGCGTGGGCGGCGCGTGGGCGGCGATGTGGTGTGGCTGATCAAGACGGGCGTGTTCCCGCGCTCGGCGCCGGCGGTGATCGGGGCGCTGGAGGCGAGCGGCACCGCCTGGGTGCCGTTCGCGGACGGCGAGCCGGCGTCGCTGGCGGATGGCGCGTGCGCGCTGTTCTGGGGCTCGCTCGGCGCGGCATACGAGCAATGTGTAGCGGCGCGGTGGAGTCCCGGCGCGATCGGCGACCCGGAGCGCTTCCGCTGCCGCGCGTATCACGCGGAGCTCGCGCCGCTGCTGGCGAACGCGGACGCGGTGTTCACGACCGTGGCGGCGCTGGTCGGCGATGCGGCGAATGTGCTGGCGCCGCTCGGGAGCCCGGCGCGCGTGTTCGTGCGGCCCGACAGCCCGCTCAAGCCGTTCGCCGGCCGGCAGGTTGCGACCTCGGCGCTGAGCCTGGCCGCGCTCGATCACGGCTTCTACTACGACGACGCGGAGCTGCCGATCGTGGTGAGCACGGTGAAGCCGGTCGGGCGCGAGTGGCGGTTCGTGGTGGCGGATGGCGCGGTGGTCGCGGGCGGCGAGTACGGCGCGGACCGGCAGGGGCGCGGGACATCGGTGCCCGCGGCGGCGCGCGCGCTGGCGGGGCAGGTGGCGGCGGGCGCGTGGGAGGCGGCGCCGCTCTACGTGGTCGACGTCGGCGAGGTGGCGGGCGTGATGCGCGTGCTGGAGGTGAACCCGTTCTCGGGGGCGGACCTGTACGAGTGCGATGCGGACGCCGTCGTGGCGGCGGCGAGCGCGGTGGCGGTGCGGCTGCACGGCGAGCGGGCGCGATAAGGGCACGCTCGCCGCGGCGGACGTGGCGGCGCAGCGCCCTGCTGGGGGTGCCGGCTCCGAGGACAACCGCTCGCGGCCGCGGAGGAGAGCGCGGGCGACCGGAGCGTGCGGTTGCCCGTCGTCGCCTTGGAGAACTGCACGGCCGCCGCTCCGTGCGCGACGTAGCAGTTCTCCACAACGCCCACAGGGCCTATCGCCCCGCCCCCGAACCTTCGGTTTTCGGGCGGAGGCGGAGCAGAGAGGCCACTCCGTGTTCGACTTCGGCCGGCGTGGCGCGCCCGGTCCTCGCCATGAAGCGAATTGCTCGTCGCTCTGCTTCTGCGTCTCCGAAAAAACCGAAGGTTGGGGGCGGGGCGATAGGGCGTGTGCGTGTTGTGGAGAACTGCTCGGTCGCGCACGCCGAACCCGTCGTGCAGTTCTCCAAGGCGACGACGGGCAACCGCACGCGTCGATCGCCCGCGGTCTCCGTACCGCCCGCGCGGTTGTCCCCGGAGCCGGCAACCGCAGCACGCCTCCGCGCAGTTGAGCACGCCGCGCATATCGTGCTGACTCTCTGATCCGTCCCGGTTTGAGGCCCGAGACGAAATTCGGGGTCTGGATCGCGCAAGGAGCTGCAGACAACGACGGATCGAGACCCCTGTTCCGGAGATGCAAAGTGGAGTACCTCCTTTGCGCACGACGTGAGGAGTCACGCTGCGCACAAGGGCACCTGACGTACTTCGTCAACGCGCGGGCGCGGTTCGCGCACGCGCGGCGGCGGGGCTTTCCGGTCGGCAGCGGAGTGACCGAGGGCGCGTGCAAGTCGGTGTTCGCCGCCCGCTGCAAACGGTCGGGGCAGCGCTGGCACGAGGGTGGCCTGTCGCCGTGCGTGCACCTCCGGACTCCGTACCTGAATGGACGATTGAGAGCGGTCGTTGCGGCGCACATCGACCGGCAAATAGACGAGCTACGGGCAGCTTGACGGATCAGGCGGCGTTTCAAACCATAATTCGTAAACTATCGACGAAAATCAACTGACACCGGCGATCGACATGGCTATGCTTCTCGAGTGACGACGCAGGATCCGCAGGAGAGGTTCGTCGTCCGCAAGCACGGCGGACCGCGCAAGGGCGCCGGGCGGCCAAAGAAGCAGGGGCGGGCCAGCGAGCGGCACGAGGCGCGCGAGGAGTTCGCGGCGCGGTATCCGGTGCACGTGACGCTGCGGACGGTGCAGGCGGTTGGGAACCTGCGTCAGCGGCACGCGTATCACGCGGTGAGGTGGGCGATGTACTGCGTGATCGGACGGCACGACTTCCGGATCGTCCATGTCAGCATCCAGCACGACCACGTGCACCTGATCGTCGAGGCGGATGGCGCGGTCGCGCTCGCGAAGGGGATGCAGTCGTTTCTCATCTCGGCCGCGCAGCGGTTGAACCGCGCGCTGAAAGACCGACTCGATGTGGTTCGCCGCGGGACCGTGTTCCCCGACCGCTACCACGCCCGAGTGCTGCGCTCGCCGACGCAGACGCGCAACGCGCTCGCCTACGTCCTCAACAACTGGCGGAAGCACCGCGAGGATCGCGGCCACCCGACGCGCAAGATCGATCCGTACTCGAGCGGCATCAACTTCGGCGGCTCGCGCGAGCTTGCCGATTCGCCCGTACTCTACGAGTCACCGAAGGGGTTCTCGCGACTGTCCACCAGCCTGCCGCAGACCTGGCTCTTGCAGGCCGGCTGGGCGAAGGCGGGTGAGATCAGCGCGTTCGTCGCGCCAGGCTGAGAGCGCACATCGCGTCCCGCCGCCCGCTGGCTCGCCGCTGCGGCCGCGGCGATGTAGACCACCCGCATGGCCTCCACGCTGTTCTCTCCGCTCGCCCTGGGCTCGCTCGAGCTGCCGAACCGCATCGTCGTCTCGCCGATGTGCCAGTACGCGGCGGACGATGGCTCGGCCACCGACTGGCACCTGCAGCACCTGATGAGCCTCGCGCTCGGCGGCGCCGGGCTCGTGATGGTCGAGGCCACGGCCGTCGAGCGCCGCGGGCGCATCACGCACGGCTGCCTCGGCCTCTACAGCGACCACAACGAGCGCGCGCTCGCCCGCGTCCTCGCCGCGGCCCGCGCCGTCGCGCCGGCTGGCACGCGCTTCGGCATCCAGCTCGCCCACGCCGGCCGCAAGGCGTCCGTGCACCTGCCGTGGCAGAGCGGCGGCAAGGCGCTCACCGCGGCCGAGGACGCGTGGCCGACCGTCGCTCCGTCGGCGCTGCCGTTCACGGAGGCCTGGCACACGCCGCACGCCCTCGACGAAGCCGAGCTCACCGCGCTCGTCGCCGCGTTCGTCCAGGCCGGGGAGCGCGCCGTGCGCATCGGCTTCGATCTCCTCGAGCTCCACTTCGCGCATGGCTACCTCGGACACGAGTTCACGTCGCCACTCTCGAACCATCGCGCCGACGAGTACGGCGGGTCGCTCGCGAATCGCCACCGCTTCCCGCTGCGCCTCGCGCGCGCCGTCCACGCCGCCGTCGGGGAGCGCGCTGTCCTCGGCGCCCGCATCTCGGCCTCCGACTACACCGACGGCGGCGGCACCGTCGAGGATGCCGTCGCGCTCGCCGCGGCGCTGCGCGAGCTCGGCGCCCGCTACGCGTGCGTGTCCTCCGGCAACGTCGTCCCCGCGAAGGTCCCCACGACGCCGGGCTACAACGTCCCGCTCGCCGCGCGCGTCCGCGGCGAGGCCGGGCTGACCACGCGCGTCGCGGGCCTCATCGCCGCCCCCGAGCAGGCCGAGGCGATCGTCGCGTCCGGCCAGGCCGACCTCGTCGCCCTCGCGCGCGCGTTCCTCGACGATCCCCGCTGGGTCTGGCACGCCGCCGACCGCCTGGGCGCGACCGTCGCGTATCCGCCGCAGTACGAGCGTAGCAAGCCGGCGTCCTGGCCGGCCGCCCACCTCGCGCGCCCGACGGACGCGACCGCTACGCCGCGGTCAGCGTGAACCAGAACGTCGCGCCCTCGCCGACGGCGCCCGTCGCGCCGAGCGTGCCGCCGTGGCGCCGGATGATCCGCTGCACCGTGGCGAGGCCGATGCCGGTGCCGTCGAAGTCGGACGCCGCGTGGAGGCGCTGGAACACGCCGAACAGCCGCGTGGCGTACTGCGGGTCGAACCCGGCGCCGTTGTCCGTGACGCGATAGACGTCGGGCTCGGCGCCGCTGTGCGCGACCTCGATCCGCGCCGCCGCGCGCTTGCTCGGGAACTTCCACGCGTTGCCGAGGAGGTTCGTGAGCGCGATGTCCAGCAGCCGCGCGTCGCCGTCCGCGCTCAGAGACCGCGAATAAATCGCGGTCTCTGTCGATCGGCTTGTCGGCTCCGCCGCCGGCGCCTGTCCGGAGGAGATCGCCCGCGAAGACGCGGGCTCAGGCCCGGCTGGATCACGACCTCCACGTCACGCGCCGGCGCCGCCGCCTGCAGCCGCGCGACCACCGCGTGCGCCAGCTCCGACAGGTCCACGCGCTAGCGCTGCAGCTCGCCGCCCGTCACGCGCGCGAGCCCGAGCAGGTCGTCGATGAGCCGGCCCATCCGCTGCGCCGCGCCGCGCACGTGCGCGAGGTGATCGAGCCCCTCCGCGTCGAGCCGATCGCCGTAGTCGTCGAGCAAGATCTGCGAGAACCCATCGATGCTGCGCAGCGGCGCGCGCAGGTCGTGCGCGACCGAGTAGCTGAACGCCTCGAGCTCCTTGTTGAGCGCCTCGAGCTCCGCGGTCCGCTGGCGCACGCGCCGCTCGAGGTTGTCGTAGAGCCGCGCGTTCTCGATCGCGAGCCCCGCGCGGTCCGCGAGATCCTGCGCGAGCGTGACGTCGTCCTCCGTGTAGCTGCGCCCGGGCCCGCTGCGGTACAGCGACAGCGTGCCGATGATCGCGCCGCGCGCGCGGATCGGCACGACCGTGAAGCTGTGCACGTCGAGCCGCGCGACGAGCGGGCGCAGCACATCCTCGCTCTGCGCGACGAGGTCGGCCGGCGCCACCACCGGGACCAGCTTCGGCACGCCCGAGCGGAGCACCTGCGCCGACATCGACGGGCTCGTCGTCTTCGAGATCGGCAACCCCACCAGGTACGCCTTGTAGTCGAGCTCGAGCGCCGGCACGCGGTGCGCGCTCGCCACGCTCAGCATGTGCTCGCCGTCCTCCGCGATCAGCGTCACGAGGCAGCCATCGCCGATGTAGTCCGCCGTCGTGCGCGCGATCTTGTCGACGAGCGACCGGTAGTCCGTCGCCACCACGGCGAACGCGTTCGACAGCTCCGCCAGCGTATAGAGACGAACGCGGTCGTCGAGCATGCGGGCCCGTCCACGCTATCAGACGAGCGCGCGCCGCACGTGCCTCGCGACGGCCGCCGCGCCCGCCGGCGCCATCACGATCGTGTAGTGGTTGACATCGGAGACCTCGCTGATCGCGAGCGCGGGCAGCGCGGCCCCCCACGCGGCGAGCGCGGCCGGCGAGTACAGCGGCGCCGCGTTCTGCAGCCCGCGCGGGGCGGTGAGGAGCACGGTCCCCGCCGGCAGGTGCGCCAGCGGCCCGTTCGCGTTCGGCTCGTACAGATCCACCGAGTCCTCGCCCACGGCGGCGACCGGCGTCGGCGGCCGAAACCCGTCGGGAACCGCCACGAGGTCGTAGTCGACGTACGCCTCGATCGCCGGCGACCAGCTGGCCTGGAACGCCGGGTGCGCGCGCCAGAACGCCTGGTACGCGGCGCGGTCGGGGAACGTCATCGTCAGCCGCGCGAGGGCGGCGCCGAGCGACACGCGGATCGCCTCGTCGCGCGTCATGCCCTCGGGCGCGCGCAGCGGCAGGCCGCCGTCGACGAGCACGAGCCGCGCGACCCGCTCCGGATGCGCCGCCGCGAACGCCGTGGCCACGAACGCGCCCATCGAGTGGCCCGCGACCACCGCGCGCGTGACGCCGAGCGCGTCGAGCACCGCCGCGCAGTCCGCGGCGTGCTGCGCCATCCCGTACGGCGGCGGCAGCTCCGCGCTGCGCCCGCGCCCGCGGAGATCCGGCGCCACGATCCGCACGTCGGGCAGCAGCGCCGCGAGCTCTTGCCACGCGAGGTGCGAGGCCGTGATCCCGTGGACCGCGAGCATCACCGGGCCGTCGGCCGGGCCCCACTCACCGATCGCGATCGCGCCGCCGCGCACGGGGACCTGTCGCGTCCGGTACTGCGCGCTCGTCATCGGCGCACTCTACGCCGCGCGCGGGCTACGACGCGAGCGGCCACGGCAGCGTGCGCAGCTCGGGCGAGACCGCGGCGAACCCGGCGCGCAACCGCGCGAGCGTGGGCCGGCGTTTCGGATCGCGCGCCACGGCGGCGCGAAGCAGTTGCGCGAGCGACATCAGCCGGCCGTTCGCCGTGCGCTCGAGCCGCGCGAGCGTGGCCCGCGCCGGCTGCGCCGAGAAGTGGTGGTCGAGCACCTCCTTCATCGTCTCGCCGTCGACGAGGACCGCCCCCGTCAAGACCTCGTACGCCATGCACGCCGCGGCATAGACATCCGCGGGGAACGGCTCGTGCGACGCGTGATCGTCGCTCCAGACCTCGGCCGCGCCGTAGTGAAGCGAGCCGCAACCGGCGCGCAACCGCCGGCCCGCGAGCCCGAAGTCGACGAGCACCGGAGCGCCCTGGCCGTCGCGCAGCACCACGTTCGCGGGCTTCACGTCGAGGTGCGCGATCTGCACGCGGTGCATCGCCTCGAGCCCTGCGAGCACGCCGTCGATCACGCCCAGCGCGCGCGCCATGTCGAGCCCGCTCTCGAGCGTGCGCTCCAGGTTGGTGCCGCGTACGAACTCCATCACGAGGATCGGCTTCGGGCGCGCGCTCGCATCGAACGTCACGAAGCGCGCGAGGTTCGCGTGCGCCGGCAGGACGAGCAGCGCGCCGGCCTCGTCGCGAAACAGCGCCTCGAACTCCGCCTCGGACAGGTTGCGCGCCGCCGCGCCGCTGTAGTCAGGGACCTTGACCGCGACGAGCTCGCGATCCGCGCGCTGCCGTTCGTCCGCGCGCACGGCGAGCAGCACGGAGCCGCCCGCGCCGCGGCCGATCGGGCGCACCACGTAGAAGCTGCCGAGCTGCCGCGACAGCGGGACCCACGCTGGCAGCAGCGGCTCGAGCGGCGCGGTCGGCGCGGCGTCGACGTCCGTGCGCGGTCGCCGCGCGAGCCACGCGAGCACGCGCTCGAGCGCGGCGGCGAGGGCGGGCGGGAGCTGCGCGCGGGCCAGCCCCGTCGTCGTCGCGATTGCCTCGTCGAGGACGGCGGAGCCGCCGGGCGTGCCGCGCAGGGCCTCGAGCGCGAGCCCGATGCTCCGCGCCGCCGTCTCGAGCTCGAAGCCGCCATCGTCCGCGGGCACGCCGAGCCGCTGGCGCGCGCCGTACACCCGCCGCGCGAGGTCGCCACACTCGGTCGCGATCGCGTCGAACACGCCGGGCCCGAGCGCGTCGTGGCTCGCGGTCGTCGTCACGCGCACGAGCTGGTTGCCGAGGCGCGCGAGCGCGAGCCGCACCGACTCCACGCGCGGCGAGTGCTCCGGCGGCAACGCGTCTGCGAGGTCACCCACGCACAGCGCCACCTGCTGGGCGGCCTCGGCGTCGTCGGGATCGCTCGCCGCGTACGTCGCCTGCGCGAGACGCACGTACGCCGCGAACGCCGCCTCGACCTCCGGCACCATCGACGCCTCGCGCACGATCGCGAAGTCCTCGTCGACGAACGTCGTGGTCCAGGCGAGCAGCAGGTCCGTGATCTCCGCGTGGTCATCGCGCAGGAGCGCATCACCGGCCCGTGTCATCGCCGCCCACACGGCGCGGCGCAAGGTCGACCGGTCGCCCTCGGCGCGCGTCATCAGCGCGCGCAGCACCGCGAGCCGCGGGCCGAGCTCGGCGTCGCCGCTGGCTCGCACACCGTCGAGGAGGCGCACGATCGCGCGCAGTCGGGCGATGCGCAGGCCGCCGTGGGCGACGGCGCCCGTCTCCGCCGCCGCCTCGCGGGCGAGGAGCGCCGCCTCGATCGCGCCCATCGCGGCGACGAGCTGCGCGCGCGCCGGATCGCCCTCGGGCGCCAGCGCGATCACCGCCTGCAGCGTGTTGTCGGCGAGCAGCTCACGGTCGAGCTCGCGCAGGAGGCGCATGGAGTGCCGGCGGTCGAGCGGCGCGTCGTCCGCCGCGCGCTCGAGCCAGTCCGCGCTGGCGGCGAGCTCCTCGACGGCGGCCCGCGCATCCTTGAGCGCGCCCACCGTGTCACCGCCGTCGAGCCGGGCCCGCGCGGCCGCCAGCGGCACGCCGATGCCCTCGCCATCGCGCGGCGGCGCCGCGAGCTCGGTGTCGAGGGCGTGCAGGAGCGCCCACCGGCCGTCGTCGGGCGTGCCCGACGTGAGCTGCCGCCGCGTCCAGCCGAGCGCGACCGCGGTCGCCGCCGGCAAGAGCGCCGCCTGCTCCTCGCGCCGCAGCTCCGCGAGCGCCTCGCACGCATCGAGCGCGTTGCCGCCGCCCGTGGTGGCGTCCGAGAGGAGCGCGGTCGCGATCCGGTCCGCGTCGTCGGGCGCCGACACCGCGAGCCCCGCGAGCCCCAGGATCGCGCCGCGTGCCACGCCGGGCTCCGTCGCGGCCGTCGCGATCAGCATCGGTTCCCAGCGCGCCGCCGCGCCGCCCCGCTCGAGCGCCGCCGCCGCCGAGGCCGCCCCGCGCCGCAACGCGCTCGGGCCCGCGTTCGGGCGCAGCTCGCGGTCGATGTCGGCGGCGAGGTCCGAGTCCACGTGCGCCAGGAGCCCGCGCGCCACGCTCGCGAACCGCCAGACCAGCGCCTCGCGGTCGCCCATCAGCCGCGCCAGCGCAGCGCGGATCCCCGGGCGCGCCATCACCGCGACGCCGCCGCGATCGCCGCTGTCGTGCCGCCGCACCGCCTCGCGCGCGCCGTGCGCCAGGATGCGGCCGGCGAGCCGCCGCGCCGGCAACGAGCCCATCGCCGGCCCGATCACCCAGTCCTGCGCGAGGTCCGGTTGCGCGAGGAGCGCCAGCGCCAGCTCGCCGATCGCGCCCGGCGCGGTCAGCGGCGCGGACAGCACGACCCCGGTGCGCGCGCGCAGCGTGTCGGATGCGAGCAGCTTCGGCGAGCTCCGCGCGAGGGCCACGAGAAGGCGCACGAACGTCTCGCGGTCCGCCGAGCGGAGGCGCTGCAACACGCGGCGACCCAGCTCGCGGCGCTCGGCGCCCGCCGGGAGCGCCTGCGCGAGCTCGAAGATCGCGATCGCCGCGCTCGCGGGCGCGAGCCAGTCCATGTCCGTCAGGACGCCATCGGTCAGCGCGCAGCGCACGGACAGGAGCAACTGGTCGGCGGGCAGGCCTTCGAGCGGCGCGGGCTCCCGCTCGGAGATCTGCGCGAGCATCGCGATGCCCTGGCGTGCGACGCGACGCCGCTCGTCCCCGTCGTCGAGCGCATGCATCCTGACCAGGGCCGCGAGGTACGTCCGGCCGGAGCTCATCCGCCGCTATCGTAGCGGGGCCCGCCGCCGCGCCCAACAAACTGCGCGCCCGCGCGCGCGTGTCCGGCGCGCACGCAACCCGGCCCGGGCACGCCGCATGCTCCAGGCGAGCCCATGCGGACATTTTCCAAGCTCGCGCTGTTCGGCCTCGCGGCCGCCGGCCTCGCATGGTGGCTCGACGCGCGCAGCAAGCGCCGGACCGCCTCCCTCGACAACCGGACGACGGGCCAGTTCCGCACGGCGGGCGTGAGCGCCACGAGCGGCATGACGACCGACGCATACGACGCGATCGCCGACGCCGTCGAGGTCGACGATCTCGACATGGCGGGGGACCTGGAGGCGCTCGACGTCGAGGTCGACGCGGCGGCCCAGGACGACCTCCGCTCCCTGATGGACGAGGACGTCGGGACCACGTCGCGCGCGTACGTGGACGTCGACCGGATCTACGCGTCCGAGAACGTCCGGGGCGGCACGCTCGAGGACGGCAACCTCTACGGGATCCATACGTCCGTCGCCTCCGACACCGACCTCACGGCCGGCGAGGCCGAGGACGGCTTTCGCGGCGCCATGGACGGCGAGAACTGGATCGAGGCGCTCGAGGTCGCGTCCGCCGAGGGTGGCCCGCTCCCCGAAGCCGAGATCGACATCACCGACGACGGGGACCGCGACGTCCACGCGCGGACCGACCGCCGCGACACGCCGATCGCCGACAAGGGCGCGGCGGGTCCGGCCGGCCTGTAGCGGGCTCCGCCGCGGCGTGTAATACCTCGCCGCATGCAACGCCTCGACCTCGCCGGTCTCACCACGCGCGTCGTCGGCGCCGCGGACGCCCCTGTCACCGTCGTGCTGCTCCACGGCTTCGGCGCCCCCGGCGACGACCTCGTGTCGCTCTCGCAGGCGATCGTCGCGTCCGCGCGGTACGCGTTTCCGGCCGCCCCGCTGGCGCTCGGCGGCATGTACGGCGACGCGCGCGCCTGGTGGCTGATCGACTTCGCGCAGCTCGAGCGGGAGATGCGCGCGGGCAAGGCGCGGGACCGCGCCACCCCGCCGGAGGGGCTCGCCGAGGCCCGCGCGAAGGTCGGTCAGCTCGTCGCGGAGCTGCCGCGCGCGCCGGGGAGCAAGCTCGTGCTCGGCGGGTTCTCGCAGGGCTCCATGCTCGCGCTCGACGTCGCGTTGCACCTGGAGATGCCGCCGGACGGCCTGGTCCTGCTGTCGTCGACGCTGATCGCCCAGTCGGAGTGGGCCCCGCGGATGGCGCGCCTCGCGGGCGTGCCCGTCCTCCAGGCCCATGGCCAGCGGGACCCGCTGCTGCCCTTCGCCGTGGCCGAGGAGCTCCGCGACCAGCTCCGCGCGGCCGGCGCCGTGGTGGACTGGGTGCCGTTCAACGGCGCCCACGAGATCCCCGGCGCCGTGCTCGACGCGGTGGGCGCGTTCGTCCGCGCCCGCGCGGATGGCTAACGAGCTAGCTCAGTTCCCGAGGACCATGTTGCAGATCGAGCCGGCGTCGGGGCAGCAGAGGTCGATGCCGTTCGCGCCGCCGAACTGGTTCGAGTGCACGCAGACGTGCGAGCCCGACGAGCCGTTGGCCGGGATGATCGCCGGGTAGTAGTACGCCCAGAAGAAGCACATCTCGTCCGTCGCCGACTCGCCGAAGCCAACCGCCGCGCCGCCGGTGTTGTCGTAATCGCACTCGAAGTCGAAGCCCCCGCCGAGCGGCACGCTGAAGTCAGGGCTCTGCTGCGCCGTCAGCGGCTCGGCCCACTCGAACGGGCTCGGGTTGTAGACCGACGTCAGCGCGCCGCCGCGGGTCGCCGCGGTCGAGACCTTCACGTCGATGCCGTGCTTGTGCGTGTGGCCGGTGATCGCAAAGATGTGCGAGTGGCTGAGGTCGAGGCTCGACGGGATCGTGAGGAACTCGTGGACGACCGTGCTCGGGTCTCCCGCGACGGCGCCGGCCTTGATCTTGATGTCGGGGGTGCCGTTGAAGAGCACGGCCGCCTCGTCGGTGATCGTCGTCGGGTCAGCGGCGTACACGTCGACGTCGGCGGTCGCCTCGACCGCGGCATCCGTCGTGTTGATGAAGTGCATCTCGATCTTCACCATCTGCGCGGGGGCGAACGTGTAGGCGACGCCGGTGGGCAGGGTGATCTCGTCGTCGCGCTTCTGCGTGATCACGATCGGCTCGACCTTGCCGGTCGAGTTGAGCGCGCCGGTGAACGGCTGGCAGTCCATCGGCGTGGTCTGCTCGTCGACGTCCATGTCGTCGCGATAGACGATGAGGTGGTGCGACGCGGCGGACAGCGTGTTGTGGATCTGGTGGATCTTCACAGCGTCATTGTTGCTGAGCTTCATCCAGATGCACTGGGTGTTCTCCGCGCCGGGCTGCACCGTGACCGGGCCCCAGTGGAGCGAGTACTTCGTGCCGGTGAGCGGCGCGGCGTCCCCGGCGGTGCTGATGGCCGCGTCGGACGCCGACCCGGAGCCCGAGCCCGAGCCGGTGGCATCGGTGCCGTCCGGCGAAGTGCCACCGCCGCAGGCGGCAAGCAAAGAAAACGGCAGAGCGAACGCGACTAGGCGAATGGACATCAGGCCTCCCTCGCGGCGAAGTATGCGCCAAGCAAAAGCTGCCGCCTAGCGCCAGATGACGTGAGCGTTGCCACGTGGTACGGCGCCCCGCGTTAGAGACCCGACGCCCCGGCCGACGAGCCGCCGCTACGGCGTGATCCGCGTGACCTTGTAGCCGCGCTGCGCGAGGAGATCGAGGACGCTGCGCTTGCCGAGGAGGTGCATGGCCCCCACGGCCACGAAGCCGCCGCCGTCGTGGGTGAGCTTGTCGATCTCGTCGATCCACGACGCGTTCCGCTTGTAGAGGAGGTCCTCCATCTCTGAGTTGTACTCGGCGGCCGTATAGCCGTGCTTGATGGCGGTGTCGCGCTCGCCGTCGGAGAGCGCCTGCATCTTGTCCGCGTCGCCGGCGATGTACGCGTCGAGGAGCTCGCCCTGGCGCGCCATGCCGTCCGGATCGTCGAGCATCTCCTTGAGCGCCCGCGCGTCCATCCACTTCATCAGCAGATCGGCCTGGAGCTTCGCGGGCTCGAGGAACACGATCGTCTTCTTGTTGCGCTTCGCCCGCTCGACGAGGATGCCGTCCATCGGCGCCGTCTGCTTGAGGCCGCGCAGGGCGAGGACGGTCGCGGGGACCATCGCCTTCATGTTGTCGACGCCGCGCGCGACGGCCGGGGTGAGCGCGTCCTCGAGCTTCTTCCAGTACACCGGGCCGAGCTCCTCGTGGAGCGTGCCGCTCGTGCGCTTGAACGAGTCCATCAGCGACGCGTCGCTGATGTCGGTCTCCATCGCGAACGTCGGGACCGCGTCGAGATCCTTCCACACGAGGTCGGGCAGGCGGCTCTCGGCGTCGACGCCGATGTGGATGGTACCGAGGACATACGTGGTCTTGCCGTCCTTGTCGATCGTCCAGAACAGCGGATGCGGCAGCGGATCCTTCGGCGTCGGCGCCTTGGCCCACGGATCCGGCGCCGGCGCCGGGGCCGGCCCGCGGGCGGCCGACCCTGCCGGGATCGGGGTCGGCGTGGGCGCGTCCTGCTTCGCCGTGGCCATCCCGGGCGGGGCGGGCGCGGGGGCCGGAGCGGCGTCCTTCGCCTTGGACTCACAGGCGGTGAGGGCGATCAGCGCGGCGAGTAGCAGGCGGCGGTCGGGGCTCATCGCCACCCTTTACCACGCAGTTCGTAGGCGCGCTCACAGAACGCGGGCGGCCGGCCCGTCATGCTGTGTAGATGCGCGGGGGGATCACGCAGGTGGTAGGGCTCGGCCTGGGGCTCCTCGTCGCGAGCGCCCCGGTCCACGCCGAGGAGGGCCTCGCCGAGCTCCCGGTCCAGCTGGTCGACCACGGCCTTCGCCTCGAGGACGCGTGGCCGGCGCCGCCGCCGAACCACGAGCTCTCGCTCGACCAGCAGCTCGTCGACCGGATGACCGAGCTCGGCAATCGCGCCGCGGCGCACCTCGACGTCCTCACGCGTGACAGCGTCGGGCTCCGCATCGACGGCCGCCACCAGCGCGCGCACCTGCGGCTCGCCGGCGGCGCGGCGCGCTACCTCACGTTCTGCATGAACGAGGACATCCACATCGCGGACGGCAAGGCGCGCGTCGCGTCGGTCGTGGACATCGACGTGCACGGCCACCGCGTGCACCTGGCGCTGCCCGACGTGGAGATGGTGCCGACGTCGGTGCAAGGCGATCGGGGCGTGGAGGTCCGCGTCCCGATCTACGAGCGGCGCTGGTAGCTACTCCCAGCCGCCGTCAACGCTGAAGTACACGCCGTCGCGCTGCTCCCAGCGCG
>JANXOM010000082.1 GCA_025353585.1 Deltaproteobacteria bacterium | reverse complement strand
CACGGTCTCGGCGGCGACCGTGGTCCCGGCCGCGGTTCCGGTTCCGTCGTCGCCGCCGCCGCGCCCGACGGCGGACGCTCTCTATCGCGCCGCCGAGCTCGGGCTCGCACAGCACGATCCGGCGGCTGCTGACCGCGCGCTCGCGCAGCTCCTCGACGAGGATCCGACCTCCCCGCTCGTGGACCAGGCGCTGTACGAGCGCGCGCGCATCGCCTACACGCGCCACGCGTGGTCGGAGGCGCGCCGCCACCTCGACGCGCTCGCCGCGCGTCCGTCGTCCCCGCTCGCGGAGCCGGGCCGCTACCTGGCATGCCGGATCGCGATCGACGTCCGCGATGGCGATGCCGCGCGCTGCATCGCGGACTATCGGGCGGCCGCTCCGAACGGCCCGCACGATCTCGAGCTCCTGGCCGCGCTCGTCGGCCTGCAGCAGGCGAGCGGCGGCTGCGCGGCGGCCCGCGCTGCTCTCGACGAGCTCGCCTCGCGCTATCCCCGCAGCGCGTCCGCGCGGACCTGGCTCGCGCGCTGCCCGGCCGGGTCCGCGGCCCCCGGGGCCCGCTGATGCGCGCGGTGATCCGCACCGGCGCGCTCGTCGCCTTGCTCGCGCTGTCGGCGTGCACCCGGCTCGTCGATCTCACGGTCCCGCCCGACGGTGCGGATGACGCCGGCTCGCCACCCCCGGACGGGTTCCTGTCCGACGGCGGCTTTCTCCCCGACGCCCGCGTCGGTCCGGACGCCGGCTCCGCCATGGACGCCGGCGCGCCAGGAGACTGAGGCGGGACAATGCCCGCGGGTGCGGGGCGGGCTCGCCGCGACGGGTGCCGTTACTTGACGAAGACGAACGCGGCGACGCCGGCCGCGATCGCGAGCAGCACGATCACCGCGATGATGATGCCCCACGGCGGGCCACCCTCGCGCTTGTGCACGCCCGTCCGCTCTGGCTCGAGCATCTGCTCGAGCGAGTCGACCTCGCCCGGGGACGTCTGGTTCTGCGGTGGCAGCGTCGGCTTGGTCTGGGCGGCGCGCGTCGGCGGGGACTTGCTCGGCCGACCCGCGCGCGGGACGTGCGCGGCTTGCCCGCCCGAGCCCGACTGGACGCTCATGCCCATCTCGCCGGCCCAGCCCGCCGTATCGACGAACGTGCTCGGATCGAGGCTCGCGGAGCCCTCGTCCACGCCGCCGCCCGGCTTCTTGGGCGCGCCGTTCGCCGGGTCTTCCCCGCGGGCGAGCGACTGCATCTTCGTCATCTCGTCCATGATGAGCGTGTCGATCAGCGAGCCCTTGGGCTCGGCCGACCGCTTGCGCATCTGCTCGACCTGAGTGTCGCGGACGAGCGCGGAGATGTCCCGCGACGTCACCTTCATGCGCCGCGAGAACAGGTACTGCGCGAGGGCGTCCTGCAGGTCGGCCGCGTTGGCGTAGCGCTCGTTCGGGTCGCGCGCGAGGGCCTTCCGGACCACCCCCTCGAGCTCGGCCTCGACCTCGGGGTTCAGCGCCGCGATCGACGGGATCTTCGCCTGGCGAACGAGCTCGACGGTCTGGTAGTCGGTCTCGCCGTAGAACAGGCGCCGGCCCGTGAACAGCTCCCACAGGATGATGCCGACGGCGAACACGTCCGCGCGGTGGTCCACCGGCAGGCCGCTCGCCGCCTCGGGGGAGAGGTAGCTGAACTTGCCCTTCACGACGCCGGGGTCGGTGGTCTCGATCGCGGTCGACGCCTTCGCGAGGCCGAAGTCGACGAGCTTGACCTCGCCGTTCTTCGACAACAGGATGTTCGGCGGGGAGACGTCGCGGTGGACGATCCCGAGCGGCTCGTTCGTCTCCGGGTGCTCGGCGGAGTGCGCATAGTTGAGCGCCTTGCAGCACTCCATCATCACGTAGATGGTGTGGGCGATCTCGATCCGCTTGCCCTTCTGCTTCTGCCGCTCGATGAGTGCCTTGAGGTTGCACCCGTCGACGTACTCCATCACGAGGAAGTACGCGTTGTCCGGCGTCTTCGAGATGTCGAAGACCTGCACGATGTTCGCGTGCTGGAGGAACAGCGAGAGCCGCGCCTCGTCGAGGAACATCGAGACGAACTTCTGGTTCTTGGTCAGGTTCGGAAGGATTCGCTTGATCGCGACCGCCTTCTTGAACCCGTCCATCGACTCCGAGACGCCGCGGAAGACCTCGGCCATGCCGCCATGGTCCACGCGCTCGGTGATCGTATAGCGGTCGCGCATCCCCGGACGGTGGCAATCGTATCAGAGGTGAGAGCCGCGGCGCAAAAGCGCGCCGAAGATCGCCTGGCTCGTACGCGTGTTCATAAACAGACGCGGGCTCAGGCTTCCTGGGGCGCGACGTCGGCCTCTTCCTGCTCGCGGGCCGTCTTGCAGTCGAAGCACAGCGTGGTGACGGGGCGCGCCATGAGGCGCTTGAAGCCGATCGGCTCGCTGCAGTCCTCGCAGTCGTCGATCTCGCCCTTCTCGATGCGCTCGAGCTGCTCGCGGACCTTGGTCAGGAGGTAGGTCTCGCGGTCGTGCAGGCGAAGCTCGGTGGAGTACATCTCCTCCTCGGTGGACTCGTCCATCGAGTCGCGGCCGACCCGGTCCTTGTCGCGGTCCATGGTGAACGCCAGGGCCTCGTGGGCGTGGTCGGCGAGGCGGATCTGGTCCGCCACCAAGCGCGTCTTGAGCTCGGCGGTCTGTTCGGGCGTCAGCATGGGCTCCAGTCTAACGACGCCGTCTGTGCGGTCAACCAACGAAGACGACTCGATGTTTCGGTGGTTCGGAGCGTGCCGATTTCGCCCGGTTGCGCGGGGAGGTGCGACGGGTTCGCACGCTGCGACACCACATGTAGGCGACGGTTGTGAGCGGTCGTGGATCGTACCGCCCCGCCCGCGGTGGGACCCTCGGATATGGAACTGCGGCGGCTCGGCGGTGTCCCCTGGGGGCTGCCGCTTACAGAGACCTGACGCTTCGGAGAAATGGATCGTAACCGAGGCGCGTTCGTTCAACACAGAACCTCCGTCTCTCCACCGACGAGGAGCCTTTCGTGACCACTCTGACCCGCTGGAAGCTCGCCTGCGCCCTGTTCGCGTCCCTCGCTGGCGTTGCCTACGTGCACGGCCAGGCCGGAGGGCATGACAACACGCCGGCGGCCGCCGCGGTGGCGTCGGGCTCGTCGCGGGCCGCGCTGCCGCTGCAGCTCCGTCGTCCGCTGCATGTCGCCGCCGAGGCAATTGGCCTCAACAAGGGCGATCTCCTCGACCGGTTGCGCAGCGCGCGCAGCGTCAAGGAGATGCAGCCGCTGGTCGAGAAGCTCGGCGCGGTCGGTGATGACGAGGTCGTCGACACCGTGGTCGACAGCGGCATGCTCCGCGACCCCCGCCGCGGCGTCCCCGAGCTGATGGTGAACTTGCTCGGGCAGATCGGCACGACCCACGCGGTCGACGCGCTCGTCGCCGCGACGTCCGACGACCGCCCGGCCGTCCGTAGCGCGGCGGTCACCGCGCTCGGGGCCACGCAGAGCGCGAAGGCCGAGGACACGCTCCTTGCGATCGCGATCGCGTCCGGGGACCCCGCGCAGACCCAGGCGATCAGCGGCCTCGGCGCGCTGGGCAGTGACCGGGCGGTGACGGCGCTCGTCGCGCTCGCGCAGAACGGCGACTTCTCGGTGACGAGCCCGGCGATCTACGCGCTGGGCGCGGCGAACACGCCGACCTCGCAGGCCGCGATCCGCAAGCTCGTCGACTCACCCGACGCGCGCGTGGCGCAGGCCGCGCTGTCGGCCATCGATGACATCGACGAGAGCTTGATGGCGAAGCTCACCGACATGATCGCGCACGGCGATCCGCAGATGGCGAACGTCGCGTTCGCCGCGCTGGCCAAGGCCGGCGAGTCGGCGCTGCCGGCGCTGCGCGAGGCGTCGCTGCACGGCAGCACGCAGATGCGCTACGCGGCGGTCTCGGCCATCGGTGAGATCGGCGGCCCGAAAGCGATCGAGGTGCTGGGCGAGGTGTTGAAAACGGGCGACCGCCAGGCGGCGCAGACCGCAGCGGGCGCGCTCGCGAACCTCGGAGGCAAGGAGGCGCGCGAGATGCTGATCGAGGCGGCGCTGTCGGACCGGGCGCAGATCACGGGCGCGCTGGGCCAGCTCGCGGCGATGCAGGGCGACGACGTCGACCAGGCGCTCCTCTCCGTCATCAAGCAAGGGACGAGCGCCGATCGCCGCGCCGCGTTGCCGCGCATGCTGAAGATGGGCAACCCGGACGCCCTCGCGCTCGCCATCGACTTCGCGAGCAAGGGCTCCCGCACGGAGCGGGCGGAGGCGATTCGGATGCTCGCGGAGTCGGGCAGCCCGGCGGCGATGGAGTCGCTCATGACCATCGCCGGCAAGGCGCGCGGTCAGAGCCGGCTCGAGGCGCTCGGCGAGCTCGTCTCGGCGCGGCCGTCCGACCCCGCCGTCGGCCAGCTCCTCGCGGACTCGATGTTCTCGGGGCGCCGCGACGAGCAGAACTACGCGGCGCAGCTGCTCGGCCGCGCCGGCACCGACGAGGCGCGCCAGGCGCTCATCACCGCGCTGACCGGCAAGGACAAGGCGCTCGCGGCCGTCGCGGCGAGCTCGCTGTCGCAGATGGGCATGACAGATCAAATCAAGGGCGCGCTGCTCGCCGCCGCACACGACGACCCGGGCGTCCGGCAGCAGGTGATGCAACAGCTCATCCAGGCCGGCGCGCCCGAGGGCCTCGCGCTCGCGGCCGAGGCGATCGACGGCAAGGACTCGAGCGCCGCCGCGCAGGCCGTGTGGGCGCTGAACGGGCAGGGCTCGCCGGACACGAAGAAGCTGCTCGACCGCGCCCTCGCTTCGAAGGACTCGAGCGTCCGCATCGCGGCGGTGCAGACGATGTCGCAGAACCCCGACGAGGCGACGACGGCACAGCTCGTGAAGCTCACGAAGGACGACGACGCGTCCGTGCGGCAGATGGCGCTGTCGTCGCTCGGGCAGGTCGGCTCCGAGCAGGCGCAGGCGGCGATCCTCGAGGCGAGCCGCTCGGGCAAGCCGGAGGACCGGATCGCCGCGATCGGCGGCCTGGCGGCGATGGAAGACCAGCGCGCGAGCCAGCAGCTCGCGGCCCTGATGCGCGACCCGGATCCGAGCGTGGCGGCAACCGCGATCGGATCGTCGTACAACTCGGGCCCCGAGGTGGACACGACGCTCGAGCAGCTGGTCAACGACCCGAGCACGACGCCGGAGATCAAGCAGCAGGCGGCGGCGCAGCTGCGCGGGCGCGGCACCGAGCTCGACGCGGCCACGGAGAAGACGGTCGAGCAGCTCGCCGGCGCCGCGGGCGGGTACGGCTACGGCGGAATGATGCCGTCGCCACCGATGGCGCCGCCGATGGCGCGCATGGACATCGAGGACTAGGGCTGCGGTCAGGCGGGCAGGTACACGGTGAACACCGTGCCGCCGCCCTCGGCGCTCTCGACGTCGATCCAGCCGTCGTGCTCCTTCACGATGCCGGACACCACGGCGAGCCCGAGGCCGGTGCCGCCCTGGCCGACCTTGGTCGTGTAGAACGGGTCGAAGATCTTGTCCTTGATTGCGGCCGGGATGCCGACGCCGGTGTCACGGACGGCGATGCTCGCGAACCGCTGCTCGGCGCTGCCCTCGAGGCCCGGGCGCGTCCGCGTGACGATGCCTGTCTCGATGGCGAGCGAGCCGCCCTCGGGCATCGCCTGTACGGCGTTCAGGAACAGGTTGATGAGGACCTGCTGCAGCCGGTCGGAGTCGACGGCGATCTTCGGGACCTCGCCGTGGCGCTCGTGCTTCGTCCGGACGCGCGCGCCATGGATCTGGCCGGCGATGAGCTCGAGGGTCGTGGCGATCATGTCGTCGAGCGCGACATCGGCGCGGTGCGTGCCGCCGACCTTGCGGCGCGTGAAGTCGAGCAGGCGCTGGATGATGCGGGTGATGCGCGCGGTCTGCTCGGCGACGATCTCGGCGTTCTTCTCGACCGCCTCGGGGTCCTTCGACTTGCGCTGGATCGAGCGCGCGCGGCCGGCGATGACGTTGAGCGGCGTCCCGACCTCATGGGCGATCTCGGCCGCGAGCTGCCCGATCGTGGCGAGCTTCTCGGTCTGGCCGAGGCGCTGCTCGAGCGCCAGCTTCTCGTCGTTCTGGCGCTGCGTCTCGCCGCGTGACTCGCGCAAGGACGAGGTCATGTCGTTGAAGCGCGTCGCGATGGCGCCGATCTCGTCGTCGCGCTCGGAGAGGATGACGTGCGAGAGGTCCCCCTTGGCGACGTCGTCGATGCCGCGCAGGAGCTTCGTGATCGGGCGGCTGACGAAGCGCGTGGCGAGCGCGCCGACCATGATGGTGGTGACGGCGACGATCAGGAGGACGAGGCTCGCGGCGCGGACCAGGTCGTCGCTCGTGGTGTCGATCGAGTCGGCGGGGCGGGAGATCTCGAGCATGCCGAGCACCTGGATCTCGTCGCCGGGGTTGCCGGGAGCGCGGAGCGGCAGCGCCTGGAAGTAGAGGTCCCCCTCGACGTCGGCGAGCGAGATCGGGACCTCGAGCATCGCGTGGAGCCGGCGCAGCTGACCGGCAGACAGGTCCGGTCCGGGCGATTCGCCGGCGCGCGTACGCGGGAAGACGCTGACCTTCCAGCCGGACTGGCGCGTCAGCTCGCGCAGCGTCGCGTCGCTCGGGCCGCGGAACGCGGAGGCCTGCGTCTCGAGGGTACCGCGGAGCGTGCCGGCGACCGCCCGGGCCTCGTGCTCGATGGCCGTGCGCCGCTCGGCGCCGCGGGCACGCAGGTCGAAGCCCGCGTAGATGGCGGCGGCGAAGGCGACCACGACCGCCGTCGCGACCGTGATGCGAGTCGCGACCTTCATGGCGGAGACGCTAAGCTAGCGTATGCGTGCCGGGATGGGTCGCCGAGACGCACGCGACCAGCGGGACGTCGTGGAAAGGGTCAGTTGGTCGTCGGGTCGGTGACCACGACGACCGGGGCCCCCTCCGTGGTTGGCGCGGCCACCGTCGCCGCGGCCACGGGCTCGGACCGCTCGCGGCGTACGGGCGTCGGTGCGGCGACCGGCATCGCCGTGCCCGGGCGCATCGCCTCGGCGGGCCGGCGCTTCGCGGGCTTGTCGCTCTTGTCGACCTTCTCCACCTTATCCACCGCGCCCTTGTCCTTCTCGAGCTTCGCGGCCAGCTCGCCGCTCTTGACGGCATCCCGCTCCTCGCGGCGCTTGTCGCGCATGCGGCGGAGACCGCCGACCATGATCTCGGCGATGAGCTGATCGTACGTCATGCCGACCGCCTGCGCGATCAGCACGAGATCGGAGTAGCCCGGCGTGAGGCCCGGCAGCGGGTTGACCTCGAGGACGTAGATGCGGCCCTCGTTGTCCATGCGCATGTCGACGCGCGCGACATCGCGGCAGTCGAGCGCCCAGAACGTGGCGCGGGCGATCTTCTCGATCGCCTTCTGCTCGGCCTCGGTGAGGTGAGCGGGGCACTCGTAGTAGACGTGCTCCTCCCACTCCTGCTTGACGCCGTAGTCATAGACCGGGCGGTCCGTATCCTTCTTGAACCGGATCTCCATCGGCGGCAGGACGCGCGGGCGCTTGTCTCCGAGGAGGCCGACCGTGAACTCGCGGCCCTTGATGTACTCCTCGACGAGCGCCGGCTGACGGTACTTGTCGACGCAGGACTTCACGGCCGCGCGCAGCTCCTCTTCGGTGTCGACGACGCTCGTCGACCCGATGCCCTTGCTCGAGCCCTCGGCGTTCGGCTTGACGATGAGTGGGAACTTCATCTCCGGCGAGAGTCGCTCGCGCGCCGACTCCATGAGCTGGAACTTCGGGGTCAAGATGTCGTGCTGCAGCAGCACCTTCTTGGCGAGCGCCTTGTCGAGCGCGATGGCGAGGGTCGCCGAGTCGCTGCCAGTGTACGGGATGCCCAGGAGCTCGCACAGCGCCGGCACCTGCGCCTCGCGGTTGCGGCCTTCGACGCCTTCCGCGATGTTGAAGATGAGGTCGACATCGGCTTCCGCGAGCACGCGGGGCAGGTCTGGCGTGGCCTCGAGGTGGACGACGATGTGACCCTGGCGGGCGAGCGCGTTTGCGATCGCGATGATCGTCTCCGGCGGATCCCACTCGGCCTCGTCGTCGCCGTCATGGCTGCGCTTCACGTTGTAGGTGAAGCCGACGCGGATCGGCTGGATCTTGCGGTTTCGACCGAGGCCGAGCTGGCTCGCCGTGGCGAGGCCCGAGCGCAGCGCCGCCGCGTTCAGGATGGCGGCGATCGTGCCGTTGTACGTCAGGCCGACCTGCGCCGTCGCCGCGAACAGCGAGCTCGACGAGGCCAGCGCCGGCAGCGCGTTGGCCTCGAGCAGGTAGATGCGGCCCTCGGGCGTGATGCGGTAATCGAGGCGCGACATGTCGCGCAACCCGAGCGTCTTGACCGCCTCCGTGGAGATCGTGCGCAGCCGGGCCGCCACGTCCCGCGGCAGGTTCGCCGGACAGCGGAACTGCACCTTGCCGGGCTCGAGGTTCTTGAGCCGGTAGTCATAGATGTTGAGCGCGCGCTCGCCGATGCCGCCGCCGCTCGGTGCGTCGAACAGCACCTCGACCGGCGTCAGGAGACCGCCATCGTGACCGACGCCATCGATCACGCCGACCGACACGTCGATGCCCTCGATGTATTCCTCGACGAGCACGCCCTCGGGGTAGGCGCGGAGCGCGGCCTTGAGCGCGGAGGCCAGCTCGCGGGGCTCCTTGACGACGGACGAGCCGCGCAGGAGGTCCACGCCGCGGCCGGGCTCGATGGCGCCGAGCCCGTGCGTGTAGATGCCCTTGCTCGAGCCCTCGTGGTTCGGCTTGACGATGACAGGGAACGCGAGCCCGGCGCCGCGCTCCACGATCTGCTCGAGGTTGCGGACCGTGACGAGCTGGGCGCGCGGGGTCTCGATGCCATTCTTGCTGACGATGAGCTTGGTCAGCCACTTGTCGAGGGTGATGGCGTTCGTGTAGGCGTCGCTCCCCGTGAACGGGATGCCGAGCTCCTCGAACATCGCGGCGTAGAACGCCTCGCGCATGCGGCCGCGGTCGCCTTCGGCCGTGTTGAAGATGATGTCCGGGTCGATCGCCTCGAGTCGCTCGAGCAAGCTGCTCGCCGATCCGGAGACCTCGACCTTCTCCACCTCGTGGCCGGCCGCCTCGAGGGCGGTCGCGATCGCCGTGACCGTTTCGGCGCTGTCGTACTCGGCTTCCTTTTCGGTCTCGCGGATGTCGGTCAGGCGGAGGTTGTGGGTAAACGCGACCTTCATGGCGATGGTTATCCCTAGCAAGCCGGTGTGACACCAGACAGTCAAGTGAAACGAGAGACACCTTTTCCGCGCCTCGTGCGTCACTATGAAAGACATGCGTCGCGCGCTGCTGCTCGTGCTCGGTCTGGCCGCCTGTAGTCACGGCGGCTTCGCGACGATCCCGACGACGCCGGCTCGTGATCTCGCGGCATCGCGTCCCGCGACCGCCGCGCCCCCGGCCGCTCCCGGGGCCGCCAAGCTCGCCGCGAGAGATCCCCGGGTCATCGACCTCGACGTGATCCGCATCCGCGCGATCCCGCGCGGGGTCGGCGGCGAGCCGGAGATGGAGACGGTCGCCACGGCCGAGCTGTTCAAGCAGGCGAACGCGGCCGCCAAGGACAACCACGGCGATGAAGCGATGGCGATCTACCGCCGCATCGTCACCGAGTTCGGCGACTCGGCCTTCGCGCCGGTCTCGCTGTTCAACATCGCGGCGATCCAGGACGGCCGCGGCGACCCCGTGCTGACCATCAACACGCTGCGCGAGCTCGTGGACTCGTACCCTAACGCCCGCGAGTCGATCGACGGCCACCTCTATATCGCGGCGTTGCAACTCGAGCACAAGCAGTTCGCCGAGGCCGTCAAGACGGTGGACGCGCTGCTCGCCCGGCCGAACCTCACCTATAGCGACAAGATCGAGGCCGGCGCGCGGCGCGGCTACGCGCAGCTGGAGCTCGGCGCGTGGGACGCCGCGAAGGTCTCGCTGACCAGCTCGATGGACGCCTGGAAGCTGGCGCCGCACATCGAGGACCCGTACTACATCGCGATGGCCAGCTACTACCTGGCCGAGATCTCGCACCGCCAGTTCACGGCCGCGCCCGTCCGGCTACCTGACGAGCAGATCATCGCGGACCTCGAGGCCAAGCGTGTGCTGGCGGTGAAGGCGTACGACCGGTGGCGCGAGACGCTCGAGTTCAAGCAGCCGTACTGGTCGTCCGCGTCGGGGTACCAGATGTCGCAGATCTTCTTCGAGCTGTGGGAGGCCACCGTGCGCGCGCCGTACCCCACCCGCATCGAGGTGGCCGCGCGGCCAAAGTACGTCGCCGAGCTGCACGCGCGCGTCCACGACTACCTCACCAAGGCCCTCGAGGGGCACCGGATGAACGTCGAGCTCGCCAAGGCCTACGGCGTCGACACGTCGTGGAGCCAGGGGAGCGACGAGCGCGCCGCGCAGCTCCTCCAGCTCCTCGCGCGCGAGGACGCCGGTCAGCTCGTGACGCCGTAGCCCCGGTCGCGATCGCGGATCTCGGTGCGGGCCAGGTGGCCGGATCCCCTTGACGTGACTTCTGCCCTCCATTATATGTGCTCGGCTCGACGGAACGGCATGGCAGCGATCCTGCTGGCGTAGCTCAACTGGTAGAGCACCTGACTTGTAATCAGGAGGTCGCGGGTTCGAGTCCCACCGCCAGCTCCAGCGCATAGAGAATCAGCCACATATCCTGGAAGGATGCCCGAGTGGCCAAAGGGAGCAGACTGTAAATCTGCCGTGCTTGCACTTCGGTGGTTCAAATCCACCTCCTTCCACGAGCCCGAACCGCGGGTGTAGCTCAGTTGGTAGAGCTCCAGCCTTCCAAGCTGGTTGTCGTGGGTTCGAGCCCCATCGCCCGCTCGAAGTCGACCGCTCGAAGAACCGTCCCAGATCTGAATAACCCCAAACAGTTCGCCCTCTTAGCACAGTGGCAGTGCACTTCCTTGGTAAGGAAGGGGTCCCGGGTTCAATTCCCGGAGAGGGCTCGCTCAAAAAAGGAAGCCGAGAATGTCGAAGGAAAAATTCGTTCGCAACAAGCCCCACGTCAACATCGGCACGATCGGCCACGTCGATCACGGTAAGACGACGCTGACCGCCGCCATCACGAAGGTGCAGTCGACGAAGGGCTTCGCGAAGTTCACGGCGTTCGACCAGATCGACAAG
>JANXOM010000080.1 GCA_025353585.1 Deltaproteobacteria bacterium | reverse complement strand
GCCCGGTGGCAGGTCGCCCGCATTCGCCCGCTTATTCGTCGCGTCCGCGGTCTGCGGCGGTGCCACCGCCGCGACCTTGTGCTCGTGGTCGTCGATCAGCATCAGCGCGAGCTGACTGCCGGCCGCCGACATCGCGCCCGCCCCGACGCTGCGGATCGTCGACTCGTCGCCTTTCCACGCGAGGCCCGCACCGACCGCGGCGAGCGCCGTGGCGATCGTCTTGGGCGCCCAGCCCTCACGCGACAGGAACGAGCCGACGAGCGCGGTTCCCGCCGCACCCGCGGCGGTGTAGCCGAGGCGACGCAGCGAGGTCTCGTCCTCGGGCTTGGTGGCGCGCGGTGCCCGCGGCGTGAACGCACGCGGCGCGGGTGCCGCGTTGCGATACGGCTGCTTCTTGTACTTGGTCTTCTTCTTCGCCATGACGTGTCTCCTTAGGCCGCGAGGTCGGTGGAGGCCGCGCTCGCGTTGCGACGGCGGCCCGGGAAGCGACGGATGACCACCGTGTGCTCCCCGTCGCGGAACGCGCCGGGGCAACGGAGGATCGGCGGCAGCGTGCTCGGCGCGTCGAGCATCGTGCGCAGCGGCGCGAGCAGCGAGACGCTGTCGATGCCGAGGTCGAGCTCGATCGCGCTGAACAGGATCGAGATGGTCGTGAGCAGGTCCGTGAGCGGAAGCTCGGCGCGCCGGCCTTCGAGCCAGCCGTGCACGAAGACGCGCACGCGCTCGATCGACTCGAGATCCTCCTCGTAGTCGCGCGACAGCTTCGCGGAGATGTCGAGAGCCCAGTCGATCACGCCCTCGAGTTGCGTGAAGAGCGGCCCCCAATCGCGCTCGTCGATGTTTGCGAGCTTGGCCTCGCGGGGATGGATCGCCGTCAGCTTCGGCTTCGCTTTCGTCTTCGTCTTCGTCTTCGCCTTCTTCGTCGTCATGGCTCCGTCCTTCCGGGCAATGCCCAGCCGTTCCCGCAGATGCGGGCGTGTCCTTGCGCTCGCGCCGCGCACCACGCGCGACACCAGCCGATCGAGTGAATGGGTCTGTGTGCGCTACGCGGCGCGCCGCGCCTGCAGATTCGCGAACGTCGGCAGCTTCGGCGGACGGGCGACGACGCCCATCGAGAGCCCCTCGCGGTTCAGCTCCTGCTCGACGAGCCCGACCATGTCCGGTCCGATGCCGAGCGCGCCGAGCTGCGACCGGAGCGCCACGGCTCCGACATCCAGCCCGACGCGCCCGGCCGCGCGCCCGAGTTGCGCCATCCACCGCGGCGGCTCCATGCGGAGGTCTCCGATCTCGAGCGCGATGTTCCGCTGCGAGCGCGCGATCACCTCTTCGGCGAGGTCCGCGATCGCCTGCGCCGTCGTGCGGACCATCGCGACCGCACGCGAGCCCCACCGCTTCGCGGCCTGCTCGGCGAGCGCGAACATCCAGCCAATCGCATCGACCTCGGCGTGCGTCGGGACCCGGCCGTCATCGGCGAGGCGCAGCACCGCGTTACGGGCGCGGCGCACGCGGTTCGGACCATTGCGCGTGTTCTTCGCGCCGCCCTCCGCGAGGTGCGCCGTCCACTCGATCGCCTCGTGCGGCTCGATCGTCACCACACCCTTACTCGCGAGCGTGACCCCGCACTCGAGGCACTCCTGGGTCACGCGCGGATCGAGGATGATGGGCGCACCGTTCTCGACCGGAAACGTGTGAAGGCCGACGGGTGTGTCCAGCGTCGCCAGCTGGCGCACCGGGCGCGGCTCGATCATCTCCGCCACGGCAAGGTAGAGCGCAGCGCGCTCCACGCAGTTCGGATCCTCGGCCGGCAGGCGCAGCCGCTGGGGCGGCTCGCACGTCTCGACCTTGGGGCCGTCGTTCGTCTCGCCGTCATCGTCCTTCTGCGGGAGGCTGCGGATGTACTGGATGAGCCCCTGGGTCGTCCGGTGCTTCGCCGCGATCTCGGCGATCACCGGGTCACGCGTCGCGACCAGTTCGGCGACGACCTCGGTAATCGAGCCGAGGCACTTGTAGTCGTTGAACGGCAGGCCGATCACGACGCGCCTCCGGACTTCGCGTTCCCCGCGATGAGGCCGCGGATCGTCTCGACGGCCTGGGGCACGGTCAGCTTGCTCAGCTTGTCGAACCACCCACGCAGCTCGGCCGGGCTCAGCTCCTTCGCGACCTGTTGCACGTATGCGACCTCCGACGGCTGAAGCGCCGACTGGATCGCGATGACGTGCGCCATCGCGGACGGATCGAGCGCCGGGGCTTCATCGGTCTGCGCCCCGGTCACCGGACCCGTGATGCGCGCCGGCTTCACCTGCTCGCGCGCATCGGTCTCGGTCGCGGGGCTGGCCTTGCGCCAGTCGAACATGGCCGCGAGCCCGGGCACCTTCACCTTGCCGCTCATCAGGCCGGTCACGAGCATCGGCACGAGCTGCGCAACGAGCGCGTTCAGATCGAAGCCGGGCGGCCCGACGATCACGCCGTCCTCGTCCTCCTCGTTGTCGTCCTCCACCTCGATCACGCGCGGGATGCGCGAGGGCAACCCGGCGCCATCCGCGGCGCGCAGCAGCGTGGCGGCTGCCTCCATCATCATCGGAAAGCGATCGATCATCGTGCGCGTGATCTCGGCGTTCATGCGCAGAGCCTCGAGCACGACGCTGTCACTCGCGCTCGGCAGCGGCGCGAGGCCGGGGCTCGTCGTAGGCGTTGACGTCGCGGGCGCGGGCGCGAGGTCGTGCACCATCACGTAGCCCGCGGGCGCCTTGTCGATTGGCTTGTTCGTGTCGTCGACGGGATCGAGGCGATAGCGCCCCGGAGAGCCGACCTCTGCGCGCAAGTCGTCGATGTCCGCCTCGAGTGGCAGCACCAGCGGCTGGCCGTTGCGGCCGTAGGTCACCTCCGGCGCACCCTTGGTCTTCATCTTCCGCACGCGCCAACCAACCGCGTTGGTGGGCACCTCGAACGCATCGCCGTTCAGGTTGAACGCCAGCTCACTCATGATTCGATCCTCCATATTGACTACTGGCGCTGAGGAGGTCGTTCGAACGTATGGACGATCGCTTTTCTCGCGATCCCGATCCAAGTGCATGACCGCTCGATCAAGTGCTGATGATCCGGAACGCCGAGAAGCCGAGACCAAGTCCGGCGATCGAACGCCGAACATGGCCACGAATTGGGACACTGGGATGCCCACAACTTCTCCCGCGTGGAATCGTCAAGGCTCGAATCACCGTCGGACGGGGCTCGCCGGATCCATGCCGGAAAGCCACACGCTTCCATTGGTCACTTCATTCGCGATTGCGGAACTCGAAGCCGTGCGTCGCCATGCCCAACGGCTCCGCGGCGTGATCGGGAACCCACAACATCGACAGCACAGTCCGGAACTCGTGCGATGCGGTCGCATGCTCCACGACCTCGACATCCGCATGCGTATCGAACCAGGCGCGCGCGGGCACATGCCGCTCGCGTTCGTCGATCGCGCCGTTGCTCCAGAACGCGCATGCGATCGATGACTCGTGGAGGTTGCGGCGGCGTTCGATCGGCAATGTCAGCGAAGCACTCTCCGTGCACCACGTGACCTTGCGATGAGACGAGAACACCGCGGCACATCGTTCCGGCGACAACTCCGCGAACCGACGCGCGCTCGCGAGGATCGACATCCCGAACGTCCGCGCGATCCGCCACGCGACGTTTAGGTTCACCGGCGCGACGCTGCACCACTCGTTGACCAGCACGTACGGCATCGTCAGCTCACTGGAGAACGCGTTCGCCTCCGCCTCGTAGTCGCGGACATCGTGCGCGGTGGGAGCGGACGTGGACGTGTCGCCGATCCGGTGCGACGGCAACAGCGGGTGATCGAGCATCAGGTGCCCCAGCTCGTGGCCGAGGACGAACCGGCGCGACGCGGTGTCCTTGATGCGATCGGCAATGATGATCGTCAGCTCGCCGAGCCGGCGGATGAGCTGCGAGTCGGCACCGTCGAGCGGCCCCTCGATGATGCGTAGCTTGAGCCCGAGGCGCGCGACGAGCCGCTTCGCGATCGCATCGATCCGGATGTGCTCGGGCGCAGAGATACCAAGACGCTTGACGTGTTCGCGCGCCACGCGGCGCGCGTTCTGGATCCCGGACTGCCGCATCGCGGCCCCCTTCTAAATGCGGTGAGATCGAGCAGGCCGTAGAGCCGGCGCGGCGCTATTCGCGAGCTGTGGGATCGAGCAGGTCGTAGAGCCGGCGCAAATCGTCATCGCTGAGCCGCTTGTGGTTGCGGTAAGCGAACCCGGGCTCGCCTTCGCCTTCCAGCGAGCTGATCAGCTTGGCGATTCCGGCGAGCACCGCATCGCGTGCCATCGCGAGGGTCGACGGTCGGATCGGCTTCGCCGCCTCGGGCGCCGGATCCGCCGGGGTCAGGTTGCGCCGCAGCTCGGCGAGCCGTGCGTCGAGCTTTACCCCGAGCGATCGCGACCACGCGCGCTCGTGCGAGGTGCTCTTGCGCCGCGCGACCGCGGCTTGCGCTGCGTGATGGGAGACCTCGTCGAGGATGTCGTCGGGGCTCGGGTTCATCTTCTTGGTGCTCATGCTCGTACTCCTCGCGGGTGGCGCGCCGTGGCGACGACCTCTTGATCGAGTTGTTCGATCAGCCGGCCGAGCCGATCGCGTGCGTTCCTGAATGCCCTGGGGGACATGTTCGTGGTCTCCATGATGTCCGCGCGCGCGTACGTGCCGACTGCGAGCGCGTCGAGGTACTTCAGGACGTCGGCGTCGTCGGCCGCGAGCTCGCGGACCTGGGCGACCACCTCGCGCGCGAAGATCGCGGTCTCGGCCGTCTCGTCGCCGTGATCCTGCCGCATCGATGCCTCGACGAGCCCGTAGGTCGCCTGTTTCTCCGCGGCGCACGACGGCGCGTCGATCCGCTTGTGCTGGTAGCGCACGGCGCGCTTGCGGTCGTGCCGCGTGCGATAGCGGATCGTGTCCTCGGCGTGCTGATAGAGCGGCTTGGCGGCGTGGTCCCACGCGACGACGCCGAAGAGCGTGTCCGCGAGCGCGTCGGCGACGAGGTCATCCACGTAGCCGTCGTCCACGTGCCCACCAGCACGCCCGACGCCGCGTGCGCGCCGCTTCGCGTACTCGCGAAGATCGAGCCGCATCGCCTCCGTGCACTGCTTCGTGAAGGCGTCGATCCACTCCTCGCTGGGCTGGAACGGCGCGACCTCCGGTGCCGTCGTCTCGGTCGTGTCTACGCGTTCCGTCATCCGTCCCGTCTCGTGTTCCGCCCCTGTTGCAGGTGCGTGGTTGGGTTCGTCATGGGGACAGTTCTATAAGGTCGGTCCGACACTGAACACGCGGTCAGCATCGGCTAGCGAGCCACTCCCGCAACAGATCCAAATGCTTCGCGAATTCGGCGATTTGTCCGGCGTCCCGGACCGGGATCGCTAACCCCGCGGACCCTCGATCAGCCCACGGATTGGCCAATCTTTGCGGTGGTCGGACGAACGTCAGATGGCTCGAGTACCAAGATGGGATGCGTCGTCCGAACGTCTACGAGATGTACGTCGCAAACGAGAACCGTGCCGGGTTCTGGATTCAACGGAATAGCTGGGGCGGAACCTGCGCCTACGTGCGGTTAGTCGGCGGTCGCGAGGCAGGCGACTTGCCTGGTGTTGCGCCGTACTTTTCCAACCTGCCAGTACATGCTGATCTTCACGACTTGTCGACCGGCGTTCTGAAGGAGCGGCGTTTTTTGCTCTCGTGTCCCGGAACGTTCGCGTATCACCTGATCGGAGCGCCGCGCTGGGCTCCGACGCTCGACGGGCGCGCGACGCCGACCACCGATGGGGTTCCTGACGTGTTTCGTCCAAAATAGTTTGCGTGCTCAATCCACAGTGGCGAACGATCAAGCTGCCTCGACCGCCACCCAAGATTCAACAGCACTCGCGACGTCGTTGAGACGTCAGAACGGAATCTCGGCGTGCGTGGCCAGAGTGCGAGCTGTGGGAACCTGAAACGATCCCTTGCATGAAGCGCCACCCAATCGGTGGGCTAAGATGCCGGCTTCATGACGTTCAAGCGGCGGGTGCTGTCGGCGTTGGGGAAAGAGCAACTGCTCGAAATCGGGCGCGGCCTCGAGCTCGAAGTTGCGACCCGCATGGGGGTGGACGACCTCCGCGAGGTGCTTGCCAAGAGCAAGCGCGCGCGCATCGCAGGGATCGTCGACTCGTTGCCGCGCGACGCGCTCAAGGACATCTGCGTGGCGGTGGGGCTCGACAGCACAGGCAAGGAAAAGTCTGTGTTGATCGAACGAATTCTCGCTGCCAGCGGGGCGAGCGCCGACGGTCAGAGCAACGGCTATAGCATCGACCCCGCGACCGCGAAGGCCAGCCATGCGCGCGAGGGCGTGTCGGCATTTGGCGCGATGCCGGGACTCGGGGACGTCACGTCAGCGAGACCGACAAAGGGGAAGGTCGAAGGCAAACGTAGGCGTGGTCCGACGGACCGGCGCCGCGGGGGCGTGCCCGACTCCGAGTCCGTGGTTTCGGGGTCGCTCAAGGGCGCGTTGCGACAGTTCGCGCTCGGCGCGGCAGGCGGCTACTCGGGACGCGATGCGCACGTGAACTTCGCGACACACCTCCTCGAGTGCTTCGGCTGGACAGACGGTCGCGCCGACGGCGCCGAGATCCCGCGACGCCTCGCGATCGCGGACGCCGGCCAGCGCGTCGAGCGCGAGGTCGCGCTTTGGTGGCCCGCGCGGCGGACCATGATGGAGGTCGCGGCCCACGACGTCGTGCTCGACTTCGCGTGGAAGGACCTCGTCCGCGTCTGCCTGCAGCTCGATCCGGTGCCGCAATACGTCGTGCTCACCAACCAGCGCGATCTTCACCTCTACGATCTCGCCCGCGATCGTGCGGCCCCGCGCCTCGCGATCCGCATGGACGACCTGCCGAAGTACAGCGAGGCGTTCCCGTTCTTCACACGCGAATGGGTTCCGGGGTCCACGCCACGAATCGTGAACGTCGAGAAGGTCTCCGGGGAGGTGGCAGACCTCGTCGCGAAGCTCTATCGCAGCGTCCGCGCACAGCACCCCAGGCGCGAGCGCGACGTCATTCGGTTCACGCTCCAGTGCATCACTGCGATGTTCGCCGAGGACATCGGCCTTTTGCCCGCGAACTACTTCACGTCGCTGCTCTACGACGGCGCACGCGACGGCAAGGTCGAGCCGCGCCTGCGGCAGCTGTTCGAACAGATGAACACGCGCGATATGCCGTCGCCGCGCGTCGTGCCGTACTTCAACGGCGGTCTGTTCACCGACGCGGTGTCGTTGCCGCTCGGCGAGCAGCAGGTGATCGCGTTGACCAAGGCCGCGGAAGCCAACTGGACCTACGTCGACCCGCACATCTTCGGCAGCGTGTTCCAGGGCATCATGGACGACGCCGAACGCCACGCGAGCGGCGCCCACTACACCGCGCACGACGACATCATGCGCGTCGTTGGCCCGACGATCGTCGAGCCGTGGCGCAAGTGGATCCAGGCCGCGACGACGCTCAAGGATCTGACGGACCTGCGCAAGGAGCTGTTCGCGTACCGCGTGCTCGATCCAGCGTGCGGCAGCGGCAACTTCTTGTATGTCGCGTTTCGCGAGCTGTACCGGCTCGACACCGAGCTGCTCTCGCGCATGCGCGAGTTCCCGTCGACGCAGGGCAAGCTGTCGTGGAACGGCGGCATCTCGGCGTCGAGCTTCTACGGGATCGACATAAATCCGTTCGCAGTCGAGCTTGCGAAGGTCACACTCAACATCGCGAAGAAGATCGCGTACGAGGAACGCAAGGCGCAGGCGTTCGCGCTTGCCGGCCAGGTCGAAATGGACATCGATCCGTCGCTGCCGCTCGACAACCTCGACACAAACATTGTGTGCGCCGACGCCTTGTTCACGGATTGGCCAGAGGTGGATGCGATCGTGGGCAACCCACCGATGCTCGGAGATCGGAAAATTCGGAGCGAGCTGGGCGCCGAGTATCTGGCGAAGCTGCAAACGACAACGGGTGTCGATGGAGTCGTCGATCTGTCTTGTTACTGGTTCCGGAAAGCGCATGATCGCGTGCACGCCAAAGGCCGAGCCGGTCTCGTCGGACCCAGCGGCATTCGAGTCGGCAAGGCTCGTGAGGCTGCGCTCGACTACATCGTCGCGAATGGCGGCACCATCACCAACGCAGTTTCCTCGCGCGAGTGGCCTGGCGATGCCGCACTCAACGTGTCGATGGTGAATTGGACGAGGGTTCCGACGAAAGGACCGTTTCAACTCGTCGTCGATGAACAGGTGTTTCTGGTTGAACAAATCCCAACCCATCTCCGACTAGACGCCGACGTCAGTGGCACGAAGCCTCTCCAAGCAAACGACGGCGGAACATCACGGGGCGTGATATTCGGCAACAGCGCCTTTGTGCTTCCGGCTGCGGATCCGCTGCTTACTAGGATCGGACGAAAGAAGAGTGTTCGGCCGGTCGCAAATGGAACTGACATGCTGACGGGCACGCTCAATATCGGACCCAACTACGGCATCATTCTGACCGACTACGCAGACGAGAGTAGCGCGAGAGCTGCCGACGGCCCAGGCTTCGAGTGGCTACGACAGAACGTATTGCCGGCGCTGACCAAGTCGGCGAGCGCCGATGGCAAGACCGAGCACTACGCACGCTGGCTGAGAACGTGGTGGCAGCCGTTGGATCCGCGGAGAGCCCTGCTCGCCGAGCTTGGCCGGAAACAGCGGTACATCGCCTGCTCACAGGTTGCAGCGAGGCCGATTTTTACGCTTCTATCATCTGCGTTCATCCCAAGTGACACGCTCCAGGTGTTCGTCTTCGACGACGACTACAGCTTCGGTGTCATTCAATCGTCAGCGCACTGGGCATGGACGAAGGTGAAGGGCGGCAAGGTCACCGAGAGGATTCGCTATACCAGCGAGGTCTGGCGTACGTTTCCGTGGCCACAGGGTCCAACAGAAGCACAAGTCGTCGCGGTTGCTGACGCGGCACGAGCCCTTCGCACGGTGCGCGCCGAGTTGATGGAGCAGAACGGTTGGACCTTGCGCGCTCTCCACCAAGCTGCCGAAGTAGATGGGCCGCATCCGCTCAAAGACGCGCAGGCGGCGCTCGATGCGGTGGTGGCCGACGCGTACGGCATGCCACCCGGTCAAGGCCCCATCGAGTTCCTCGTCGAATTGAACCAGCTGACCGTCGAGGACGAGGAACAGGGCCGGAAGGTTCAAGGCCCCGGGTTGCCCGACAATTTCGATCCCACAGATGCGCGCTGGACCAGCACCGACTGTATCGAGCCGCCGTCGGTGGAGAGCTGAACGCGTGCCCGATTCCGTCGCTGACGACCCGAAACTCGCGCCTCTTTGGGATACCCCGCAGAACCCGGAGGCCGCCACAAAGGTTCCGTCCCACAGCTACCGGCCTGCAGCATGGCGGTGCATGAACGGACACTCGTTCGCCCGCTCGCCGCGCGCGATGCAGAAGGACGCGAGCTGTCCGACGTGTAGCAAGGGCGCGAACACGCATACCAACCTCGCCAAGCTTCGGCCGGGCCTCGCGTCGCAGTGGGACGCCGAGAAGAACCCGGGCATCGCATTCGAGACTCTGGATGCGACGCACGCGAGCGCGGTGTGGTGGCGCTGTCTGAGCGGCCACATCTTCCAGCGGCCGCCGGTGCGCATGCTCGCCGATGACGCGTGCCCGACGTGCGCGCTAGAGAAGTCCTCGCTCGCCGCGGTCGCACCATGCGTCGCCGCCGAATGGCACCCGACCAAGAACGCGATCGCGCCCACCGAGATCACCGCGGATCATGTGATGAACGCGTGGTGGGTGTGCCCGAACGGTCACGAGTATCAAGCCACCGTGCGTGCGCGCGCGCAGAGCAACCGTCAGTGTCCGACCTGCTACGGTGGGTGGTCGCTGGAGAACATCCGCGCGTTCGTGAAGTCGCTCGTCGGCCACATCACCAAGTTCGACCCGAGCGAACTGTTCGCGCTCGCGATGCAAGCCGGCGTGCTCAAGGACAAGGGCAAGCCGTTCGTGATGGCGCTGACCAACGGTAAGTTTCCCGTTGAGGAGCTCGAGAAGTTCGCGAACGGGCAGCCGTCGATGGTCGACAAGTACGCCGCCGGCGCGGTCGATCCGCTCGTCCTGGCGCTCGTCACCTCGGCCGAGCCCGGGACGCTGCAGGCGCCACCGCCGATCGACCCGTATGCGCTACCCGCCGCGCCCGACGGCGTTCACGACGACACGGGAAGCGCCGATGTCGATGTGAGTCGTCAGGTCGATGCGAACGCGATCGAGACCGCCAAGCAGGAGAGCGACGACCTTCCGATCATCGAGACTCGCGACGCGCTGGACGCGCTCGACAAGGTGCTCATCGCGAACGCCGACGCCGAGACCGTCGCATTCCTGCTCGACAGCGCGAAGGCCAAGCTCTGGCGCCACGCCTACGTGAAGCCCGAGATCGCGAAGGCGCAGGCCGAGGCGTTTCAAGGCGATACCTACTCGAGCATCGTGCGCGATCGATTCCTTACCGAGTTCAACGACGCCGAGGCACTGCAGCTCCCGCACGGCTACTCGTTCCGTCCGGGTGGCCCGAACACGCCGCTCGTCCCACCGAACCTGATGCAGCGACGCGTGGCGGTGTGCGTGCGCGAGAAGCGGCGTTACGGCAACTGGTCCGGCATGGGCGCGGGGAAGACGTTGAGCGCGATCCTGTCGACGCGCGTCGTCGGGTCCGGGCTCACGATCATCTGTTGCCCGAACGCCGTCGTTGCCAATTGGGCCACTGAGATCGTGAAGGCGTTCCCGCAGTGCGAGGTCCAGGTCAAGACGTGGACGCCGACCTGGAACGATCCGATGGGGAACGCGCCGCGCTACCTCGTGATGAACTTCGAGCAGTTCCAGCAGGCCGAGTCCGAGGCGCACCTCGTGGCATTCATCGACCGGAGCGCGATCGACTTCATCGTCATCGACGAGATCCACTACGCCAAGCAACGCGATGCCGCGGTGCTAATGAGCAAGCGCAAGCGGCTCGTCCAGGGCCTCGTTCTCGAAGCCGGCAAGAAGAACAGCGATCTGTGCGTGCTCGGCATGTCGGGGACGCCCGTGATCAACACGCTCCAGGAGGGCAAGAGCCTGGTCGAGATGATCACCGGCCACCGTCACGACGATCTTGACGTAGTGGCGACCGTCCAGAACTGCATGCGCCTCTACCAGCGGCTCGTGACGCTCGGCACGCGGTGGCGGCCCGAATACAAGATGCAGCTCGACATCAAGCGAGTCGAGGTCGACTGCGGCGCGGCGCTCGATCAGATCCGTGAAGTCGGTCGCGGTACCGTGCTCCAGCTCGAACGTGTGCTGACCGAGCTGCGGCTACCGACGATCGTCGAGAACATCAAGCCCGGCGAGAAGGTGCTGATCTACACGCACTTCGTCGATGGCATCGTCGGCCCGTTGCGCGACGCGCTGGTCGAGGCAGGTTTTCGCGTCGGCATGCTGACGGGAGACACCGACGACGCGGACCTCGAAGCGTTCCGCGACAAGAACGGGGCGGTCGACGTGCTGATCGCGTCGAGCCGTGTCGGCACCGGCGTGGACGGGCTCCAGTACGTCTGCAGCAAGCTGATCATCAATGCGCTGCCGTGGACAAACGCCGAGTTCGAGCAGTTGATCGGCCGGCTGTGGCGCCAGGGCAGCCGCTTCGACAAGATCGAGGTGATCATCCCGGTCACGTTCGCGATGGTGAACGGGCAGCGATGGTCGTACTGCGAATCGAAGCTGCATCGCCTCGAGTACAAGAAGTCGATCGCCGATGCCGCCGTCGACGGCATCGTGCCGGAGGGCAACCTACGGACGCCGACGCAAGCGCAGCAAGACATCATGGACTGGTTGTCGCGCCTCGACGGCGGCCACATGAATGAGGTCGCGCGCCCGGTCATCAAGATCCCGCTCGACGGCACGCCGGCCGACGTCGCGCGTCGAGTCACTCGCTACGGCGACTTCTCGAAGATGAACAACCGTTGGTACGCCTCTTCGAGCGACAAGACGCACGACCGGCTCGCAGCCAACGCCGAGGAGTGGGCGCACTACCACACCATGTACCGGCAACTCCGCGAGTCGTGGCCGGTGGTCCCGTTCAAGGAGGAGATCCGCTGGCTGTCGGCGCGCGACGGCCTCGTGGTCGGCGACTTCGGCTGCGGCGAGGCGTTCATCGCCGCGGAGGCTGGCTCCCTCCACACCATCCACAGCTTCGATCACGTTGCGATCGACAAGCGCGTGATCGCTTGCGATATCGCACACGTCCCTCTCGAAGACGAATCGCTGGATCTCGCGATCTTCTGTCTGTCGCTGATGGGCTCGAACTTCACCGACTATGTTCGCGAGGCACACCGTTGTCTGCGTCTCGACGGGACGATCCACATTTGGGAAGCGGCGAGCTACTTCGACGACGTACCTACCTTCTGCTCGGCGCTCGGGCGCCTCGGATTCGAAGTCACCTCACCGAACACCGAGGGCGCGTTCGTGCGCATCTACGCCATCAAAAACGCGAAGAAGCCCGATGCGAAGCTCGTGCTGCCGTTTCGCGGAGTGATCGAGGCGTAGGCGATAAGATCCCTGGATCCTGGGCGGGCGTCCGAACAACGTGGATCTGCTCGAGGTTGTCGCCCGATCATCCGGCTGATAGGGTCATTGCTCCATGGGTGCCGCGAGACCACGCGCGAAGGCGACGCAGGCGCTGCCTGATCGCCAGCGTCAGCTGCTGACGTTACTCGACGCGTTCGGCGGAGCGTCGGGCAACCTGGATTTTCAGAAGATCCTATTCCTCTATTGCCAAGAGAGCCCGGTCCGCGGCCCCTACGAGTTCATTCCGTACAAGTTCGGCGCGTTTTCCTACACCTCGTACGCGGATCGCCGACGGCTGATCGATCGCGGCTTTCTCGCGAACAACGATCAGCAGTGGCAACTGACGGATGCTGGACGCAACGCGATCGGTCGTACACAAGACCTTCTCCTAACCGCGTTTGTGCACCGGGTCGGAGACGCTCGCGGAGACGCCCTGGTCGCGGAGACCTACCGTCGATTCCCGTATTACGCGACACGTAGCGAGATCGCCGACCGAGTGCTTCGAGGAGATACGGCAGCGCTCGACCGCATCGCCGC
>JANXOM010000239.1 GCA_025353585.1 Deltaproteobacteria bacterium | reverse complement strand
CGCAATGACTCCAGTTGTTCCGCGATGACCTTCGCGGCCTCGGGCCCGTTCAGCTCGCGCGGCACCTCGATCACCGCGCGATCCCCGGCTCGCGTCGTGCGGGCCGGGCCTTCGGTGCGCCGGATCGAGACCGTCATCTCCGGGTGATCGGCCACGGGGATGCGGTACATCCCGTCGCGCCTGTAGGTCACGCCGGGGACCTGCGTCGCGACCGCGGCGGGGTCGAACGCCGTCGGCCCGCCATGCCCCTGCGCAGGCGCGTCGCCAGCGAACGGCGCGGCCTGGATCTCCTCGACGAGCCGGACGCGCTCGTGCTCCGTCATCGTGCCCGCGCGATGGACGACGCTCCCGGCGAGCGCGTACAGCCCGTTATGGACGATCTGGGCGTCGAACGCCGTCTCGATCCGCGTGCTCGCTTCCTCCGCATTCTCCATCAGGTCGCGCCGGGCGGCGGCGACGGCGGCCGGCGGCGCGTCCTTGTCGGCCTCGAGCTTCTGGAGCTGCTCGTACATCTGCGAGAGTTGCGCGACATCGCGGGCCTGGAGCGCGCTCGCGGCGTCGAGGGCGTTCTTGGTCATCAAGACCGCCTGGCCGCCCCAGTTGGCGCCTTCGAGCAGATACCAGCCCTTCGTGAAGGCCTTGGCGCTCCCCGCCATCGGCAGGATGTTGAGCGCGATCTCGCCGACCGAGCTCGCTGCCATGCCGAGCGTCAGCGTTCCGCGCGCGGCCTCCGTGTGCATCCGGTCGACGACCCCGACCGAGTTGTAGACGGCGAGCAGCGGCGCGACCACGGCGGCAGACGGCGGGAAGATGCCCATGGCGATCATGCCGGCCGTGTTGATGACGGCGCTCACCGTCGGATCCCAGACCTTCGCCTTGACCCGCTTCCACCGGGAGTCCGTCCCGAGCTGGAAGCCGATCGTCTTGCCGGTGCCGCCGTCCACGGTGCCCGCGTCGAAGAGGTTGGAGTGGACCGTGACCTCCTCGGCTTCGATCGCGAGCAAGCCGGCGGGGTAGGCCTTGGCCGCGTCGGTGAAGGCGGCCTTGAGGGCGACCTCGAACGTCGCCCCGGTGCCCGTAAAGGTCAGATCGTCGTTGCCGAAGCGGCGCGACAGATCGCGGATCTGTACGACCTTGGCCAAGGTGGCGTGCGCGGTCCCGTAGAGCACGAGCTCGCCGCTCGGGATGTCCTCGTCGCGGGACAGGTACGTGCCGCGGACCTGGAACGGCTGCCACTGGGCCTCGCGATCCCCCGCCAGCGCGTCGTCGGTGGCGCGCACGCGATCGAGCTCCGCCTCCACGACCGCGAGCGCGGCCGGCGTCGCGCCGCGCGCCGCGAGGTACATCTTCGTCGCCTCGAGCCGCTGGCGCCGCGCCGCGCGCTCGGCCGCGTGGGGATCCGGCGAGGCGAGCGTGCTCGGCTTGAACGACGCCGGCAGCGTCCCCGTCGACCGCAGGCCGTGGTCGTCGTCGCCGCTTCCACTCGCGTCGAAGGTCTCCGCGGTCTGCGTCTCGTCCTTGGTCGCGAGGTCGGCGAACGCCGCGCCGCGCAGCTCCTTCATGAGCGTGTCGGTCGCTGTCACCTCGATCTTCGTGGAGAGCTCGGCCGTCTCGAAGTACGCGGGGAGCGACACCTTGACGGTGACCGTGAAGGTCGCGCGCTGCTGGCCCGGCGGTAGGACGAACACGTGCTCGAGCTCGGCGACGTCGGTGGTCGCGGCCGTGGCAGCGGCACCGCCCCCGTCCGGCACGATCGTCCATTCGCACTGGGCCAGCGCGACCGACTGGTTGCGGTGGCCGGGTGTGACCATCGGGACATGCTCGTATTTGTCCGCGCTCGGGACGTCGGTCGGCCACCGGACGTCGAGCCCGATCCACTTCGCCTGGCCCGCTTCGGCGGCGAGGTGATCGGCGCCGAACCGGGCCGGCAGCGGGCGACCGTAGAAGTTGTCGAGCTTGAGCTTCGCGCGCTCGGGGGGCGGTGCGGGGTTGGCGTAGTCGTGCTTGGCGTACAGCCAGCGGGCGTACCGATGTCGCTCCTCGTGCGAGTCCTCGGGCGAGTCCTTGGGCGTCTCCTCGACGCCGAAGAGGACATTGCCAGTTTCGACGTCGATGTTCCAGAGCACCACGCCATTCCGCACGGGGGCTTTCGCGTAGCGCGGTAACGTACCGAGGGTCCGGACGGCATCGGCGTCTGGCGTGAGCCCCGTGAACGCCGCGAGCGCGCGAACCACGGCGCTGCGCATGTTGTCGTCCGGCACGATCTCCGTGTCCGATGGACCGTTCTGCTCGGTCAACCGGGTGGCGACGTACACCAGGTCGGGGCCAGAGCGCGACACGACGGGCTGCGCCGACGGTAGCCCCATCTCGTAAAACGCGCTCGCCGCAACTTCACTCGCCGTCACGTCCTGATGGAGGTCGAAGACCACGTGTTGGGCGGCGGCGGCGACTCGCTCGGGCTTGACCCAGCCGAGAGCGGTGATGATCTCGGCCGCGCAAGCGGGGGACACCGCATGCAGACCGGATGCGTGAAACCCTTCGCCGGCCCGGATCCACGCGCTGACCGTCCAGAACCGGACCGGATCTCGCGCCGAGATGATCTTGTAGGGCTTGCCGCCATCGGCGAGGACCGGCCACTTCGCGTGCGGTGTCTTCACCGTCGCCGGCGCGCCGCCGCTCGATGCGGTGGCCGGCCCGGGCGCACCCTTGGTGTCGCGCTGGACCGCACCGCCCGCGCCGCCGCTACTGCTGCCTGCGTGCTGATCGAGCAATGCCTCGGCGGATTCCCCGCGCACGACGAGATCAGCCACGGCATCGGCGTGCTGCTCGTGCGGATCGCCGGGACCGCCGTCCATGCCGCCGGTCACAGCCACTCCGTGCCGCTGCTGCACGACGTGCGCGGCCTCGTGCGCCGCGGTGTGGAGATCCGGCGAGCTCGCGAACGCGACCTGCTCGCCCTGCGCGTAGGCGACCGCGCCGAGCGCCTGGCTGGCTTCGGCGGCGACGCCGCCAACGCGCGCTTGCACCGCGGACACGTCGTGGCGTCCGAACATGCGCTGGATGATGTCGAGGTACGGGAGCCGCGTGCTGGCGCCCGCGGTGCCGTGCTTGCCGATCGCGCGCGGGTCACCGCTCTCGGGTTCAGCGCCGTCGCTGCGGCGTTGCACGGGCGCGGCTGTCGCGTCGGCAGCGTCGTCCGCCGGGCCAGGGCTCAGCCACTGCCACAAGCCCCGCTGTGGCTCCCGCTCGGCGTCGAGTGGGCCACCCCGATCGGCGTCCCCGGAGTCCTTGTTGCCGGCCTGCGGCCCGCGCCGAAAGTTCGTGGAATCTCCCATCCCCGCGGCGGAGGGTAGCCAATCACGCGCCGAAGGTCCATGGCGCCCGCACAGCCGCCGCCGATTGTAGGGTCAGCCGCTCCGCGGTGTTGAACCTACACCGCTCGTCGCGCGGGGCTGAGCACTGCGCGACGACCGGACTTCATTTGCACCGCCGGTGGCGAGTATCACATCCTGGTGCTTCGGTCCGAGCCGTTCAACGGCGTGTTCTCCGCGATCACAGTCAACGATCGGACACGCCGATTGCTGGACTGAGGCTCGCGATGTCGGTCGCCGATGCGGGCGATGCGGCCACGCGCGATGTCGAGTGCGCCAGGGTCCATCGGGAACCTCGGCGATCGTCGAGGACGGCATCTGCGTTGGCGGGTCACGTATGCGCAGACTCCTGGCAACTCGCATCCATGCGCAGACCTTCGCTTCGCCGGGGACTCTCATGTCGGTTTTGGAACGAGGGGGAAAGCATGCGTTCAAGAGCAACACGATTCGCGACTGTGACGACGGTGTCGTGGCAATCGTTACCTCGAGTTTGGCGTCCGCGGACAAGCTAGCCGACTTCAAAGAGGCCGCCGGCAATACTGGCTGCATGGCAATCCCGTACCGCTCGGAGCGAGACGACTGCGAGAGCCGTCAACCGACAAGAACAACATCTGCAACGCGGTCAGTTGCGATCGCGCCGAAATCGAGGAGCTCGAGGACTCGTCGGGTCAGTGTAAGTCGGAAGCGGGACGCCGTTCCAGGCGTATTGGAAAAACTCATTTCTGCACGTGAGAAGGTGCAGAAGGTATTCAGCCGCGCCCGAAGCGTCCGTGAACCCGGACTCCACGACCGGACAAATTCGACGCGCGATATGCTCTCCTCAGCGGGCGGCAAAAGGCGGCTGTCGCTCACGTCTTGGACGTCTCGCCCAGAGTGACCATTGGTCCCGCTACCGCCCGGCAATTGCTGCCAGCGTTGACGACTGGCGACCGTCCTGAAGTCGTGAGGCCTGACTTCATTGCTTTGCGAGCGTGATGGCGTCCGCAACGCCTGCTGTCGCAGACGGCGGCTCCACGTGAACGGCAACAGCCCCGGGCCCCGCTGGCTGGCTGCGCGCGCTCGCCGAGTCGCACATCCGTGCGGCGCTCCGCCACATTCACACGAGCGCGGAGGCGGGGACCTCGCTGGCACTTCAACGCGCTCGTCGGACAGCCGCCGCTCGCTCACGCCATCCGGGGGCGGATGTCGCTCGCGAAGGACGCGCTGCGGGAGACCGGTCACGCGCTCGCGGTGCTGGCGTTCGAGCTCGGGTACGCGCCCGACAGCGCGTCCAGCATGGCATTTCGACGCGTGTGGGCTGCTCGCCGCGCGCGTATCGCGCTGCGGTCGCCGTTCGCCTCGCGTCCTGCTCTCGGTTCTATACTGGGGTAGGGTATAATCGGATCATGGGCCACACCGCACGCGATCGAGAGAAGCTGCTCCTCCGGATCAAGAGGATCCGCGGCCAGGTCGAAGGCATCCAGCGCACGCTCGAAGCCGATGGCGATTGCTTCGTCGTCCTGCAGACGGTCGCCGCTTGCCGCGGGGCGTTGACCGGCTTGATGACGGAGATCATCGAAGGGCACGTTCGCGACCACATCCTCGACCCGGCCGAGGAGCCCACCGCCGCGCAGCGCAAGGCGTCGGAGCAGTTGCTCGAGATCGTCAGGGCGTTCCTCAAGTGACCGCCTTGCGCACGGTCTGGACGAGGCACGGGGAGGCGATCACGACGGCGGTGTGCGCCGTGTTCGTGGTCTTCGGCTTTCTCGTCGCTCGCGATGGCGGGCCCTCGGCCCTCTCGACGGGGCTGTTCTTGATCGGCTACGTCGCGGGCGGCTACCGGCAGGCTATCGAAGGGACGACGAAGCTCCTCGTCGAGCGCGAGCTGGATGTGGACTTGCTGATGGTCGTCGCCGCGATCGGCGCCGCGGGGATCGGCTACTGGTTCGACGGCGCGCTCCTCATCTTCATCTTCGCGCTCAGCGGGACGCTCGAAGGCTATGCGAGTGCGCGCACCCAGCGCGACATCGAGTCCTTGATGTCGCTCAACCCGGACGAAGCGACCGTGCTCCGCGGACCGGGCGAAGAGCGAGTGCCCGTCGACGCGTTGCGCGTCGGAGATATCGTCATCGTGAAGCCCGGCGAGCGAATCCCTGCTGACGGTCAGATCAAAGATGGCGCCTCGCTCGTCGATCAGGCGTCGATCACGGGCGAGGCCACGCCAGTCCACCGCCAGATCGGCGACGAGGTCTTTGCTGGAACGATCAACGGTCAGGGCGGCTTGCGCATCGAGGTCTCGAAGCCAGCGGGCGAGACAGTGCTCGCCCGCATCATCGCCGCCGTCCGCGAGGCGCAAGAGCGTCGGCCACCTGCACAGCTCTTCATCGAGAAGTTCGAGCGCGTCTACGCGAACCTCGTCGTTCTCGGCGCGGTCCTGTTCGTCCTGATCCCCATCTTCGCGCTCGGCTGGACGTTTGCCGACGCGTGGTATCGCGCGATGGTGTTTCTGGTCGTCGCGTCGCCCTGCGCCCTCGCGGCCAGCATGATGCCGGCGCTGCTGTCCGCCCTCTCCAACGGCGCTCGTAACGGCGTCCTGTTCAAGGGCAGCACCTACGTCGAGGCGCTCGGCAAGGTGCGCGCCGTCGCGTTCGACAAGACCGGCACGCTGACCACCGGTCACCCGAGCGTCATCGAAGTGGTGGGCGGCGAGGGCGCTGACGTCCTCGCCCTGTTATCGCGAAGTGCGGCGGTCGAGGCCATCTCCGAGCACCCGATCGGCGCGGCGATCGTGGCCGAGGCACGACGTCGCAGCGCTTCGAAGATCCTCGCGAGCGACTTTCAAGCGACGGTCGGCGTCGGGGCCTCGGCGACCGTCGACGGCTCGCGGTGGCACGTCGGCAAGGCCGAGATGTTCTCCACCGTCCCAGCCGGTCTGCAGGCGGCCAGGGCCCGGCTCGAGGAGGCGGGCGACACGGTCGTGCTGGTCGGCGACGACACCGCCCACGGCGTCATCGCCCTGCGCGACACGCTGCGCGCGAACGCGGCGGACGCCGTGCGTGCGTTGCGCCGGCTCGGCATCGAGCACGTGGTGGTGCTGACCGGCGACAGCGAGGCGCCCGCGCGGGTCGTGGCGAGCGCGGTCGGCGCCGACGAGGTGCACGCCGGGCTCCTCCCGCTCGACAAGGTCCGCATCGTCGAGCAGCTCCTCGCGCGCTACGGCTCGGTCGCGGTCGTCGGAGATGGCGTCAACGACGCACCGGCGCTCGCGACGGCGACCGTCGGGATCGCGATGGGAGCGGGCGGTACGGACGTCGCGCTCGACACCGCGGACATCGTGCTCATGGCGGACGATGTGGGTCGCATCCCGTATGCGATCCAGCTCGGACGCAGGACCCTGCGCGTCATCAAGCAGAACGTGGTCGTGGCCTTATCCGTGATGGTGCTGCTCGTCTTCGCCGATGTCCTCGGCCGGATCAGCTTGCCGGCCGGCGTCGTGGGCCACGAGGGCAGTACGCTGCTCGTGACGATCAGCGGGCTCCGACTCTTGCTGCAACTGCGGTCGTAGAGCGAGCGATTCGTCGACCAGCGCCGGGCGCGAGCGGCCGTTGCCCCGCGGCCCTCGTGCTCTCAGCATCGGACCACACGACGCATGGCCATCGAGCACGAGAAGCGCCGCTCTTGTTCGACGGAGACGGTCGACCCGCGAGCACGGTAGCCCGATAGCGACGCTCTTCGCGTCCGGGCGTCGCTCCAGTTGCCCCGTGCCCGGGCGCTTTTCGTGTCACATCGGCCGGCGGTACGCCGATACACGGGCATGGCCCCCACGCGCGTCGCGAACGCTCTCCTGGTGGCGCTCCTTGTCCGGCCGATGCCGAAGGCATGCGCCGGCGCTCGAGGCGGTTGAAGCAATCCAAGCCTCCCCGTCGGGGGACAGAGACCAGCGACATCGAGCCCGGACAGCTCGGGCTCGACCTCGCGTCGGTCGCGAGCACGGCGACGGCGGTCCATACGGCGGCCCAGGTCCGGGCCGACGGCACTCCTGCGGTCGCGGAGCACGACCAGTCGATCGTCAACTGCGAGGCTCGCCTCGTGGGCGAGCTCGGCGAGACGCGCTTTCTTGTGAAGAAGCTCGACCACTTCTCGATGGACAGCTATCCGTTCGGCGGCGAGCACGCGAGGTCGATCGGCAACGAGATCCGCGTCGTGCTCGCGATCGACAGGACCAAGACAGCGAGCACGCCGCCGGACCGGCCGGGCTCCGTGACGGGTGACGACCTCGCGGCGATCAAGGCATGGACGGAGGCCTGGCAGGCTTCCGGGGCGGCGGAGAATCATCCGGCGGAACCCGCCGACAAGGACGACGACTGACGACGACTGACGATGACCGCCGACGACCGCCGACGACTGACGGCGAGCTAACTTTGCCGCGTGGTGAGCGACCGACGCCGGCGTACGAGGACCAGCACCGCCGCGGCGAGCGTGAACGCACCGGCGCCCCCGCCGTGCCCGGCCTCGCAGCAGCCGCCAGCGGCCGTGCCCTCGGCGCCCGGCCCGGTCGCCCCGTCGCCCGGCGGGGGCGTGCCGCCATCGGCCGCCGCCGCTGGAATGCCGACGGCCATGCTCGAGACGCTCTGCGGCGGTAGATCGAGGCTCCAGCCCGTGCTCGTGGTCGTGCCGGTGAAGGGCGCCCAGGCCGCCGCCGCCGTCGAGCGCTCGCCGGTCAGGGCCCCTCCGAGCGTGGGCGCATTCACCGCCGTGACCGCGACCGTGCGCGCGGTGTCCGAGTTGTTGATCGCGACCAGCACCATCCGACTCCGGGCGTCGTCGCGGAAGGCCGTCACCTGAACGAGCGGATCATCGGATGTCGCGTCGACGCGCACGGCGCCGCGCTCGAGCCAGCGCGCGTAGTGGCCGATCGCGCGCCCCATCGGGCTGATCACGACCTTGTCCATCTCGACGTCGATCAGCACGACCGTGTCGGTCTCCGAATAGAAGCCCGGATCGGGCCGTCCCATGTAGTGCTGCGCGTGCGAGACGCTGTCCCACATCGCGTTCATGCCGAAGAACGCCGCGGCATCGGCGTGGACGAGCTCGTCGTGGATCTGGATCGCGCGCCCGCGGACGCCGTCGAACGAATCGAACGGCAGATCGGAGTGCGAGACCTCCACCATCATCACGGGGACCCCGTACTGCGCGCCGAGATCGCGGAGCTGGTTACCCACCATGACCTTGTCGGCCGCGGGGAGCCCGGCCCCGGAGGTCGCGAGGATATTCGGCACCGATGCGTAGGTCGAGCCGTACGGGTACGGGTGATATGCGATCACGCCGACGTACTTGCGCGCGTCAGGGTCGGCCATGTTCGCCTGCGCGTCGCGGAGCGAGATCTCCTCGGTCTCCTCCGCGGTCACCACGAACTTCATGGTCGCGAAGCCCTCGGCGCGGAGCCGATCGCCCGAGCGCTTGATGATGTCGATGATCTCGGCGACCGAGCCGCCCGGGAGCTCGCCGTTGCCGGACAGCGGCTCGTTGAACAGCTGCATGTACTCGGGCGGCACGCCGTACGCGTCTCGCCAGTGGATCGCGGCCGCCGCGACGTGCTCGGCGATCTCGTCGAGGTAGCCCTGGTAGTTCGAGCTGCGCAGCGCCGGCGCCCACGCGAGCGAAAAGCCGCTGCTGACCACGGGCCCGATCCAGTAGTGGTCGAGCCCGAACGCGGCGCCCGGCGTGACGACCTTCTGCATCATGTTGTCGGACTGGACCCAGTTGAAGGCGCCGACCGTCCTGGGGTTGCCGTCGTCATTCGCGGGCGCGTAGACGTTGCTGGGGGGCGCCTCGAACGGCTCGATCTCGAGGTTGCCCATGTCGAGCTTCACCTGGTTGTAGAGCGCGTCGATCGCCTGCGCGCGCAGCGAGGCCGGCACGTTGTCCGTCGCGTTGAAGACGAGCGAGAGTGTGGTCGCGCCGAACCCCTGCAGGGTCTGGTGCGGCTTGTTGTTATCGATCGTCACGCTGACGTCTGCCCGGGCCGTCACCGTGAGGAACAGCACCACGAGCGTCGCGCGGACCGAGGTTGTCATCCGCTTCGTCCTAACAACACGGGGGCCGCCGGTTCGGAGTCGAGTGAGGTGGGCAAACACCCACCCGTGGAACGCCGCGGCTCAGTTGACCGTGATCGTGCCGCTGATCATGTCCATGCCGCACGCGTACGTGAGCTTCCCGGCCTTCGGGAACGTCGCGACGATCTCGACCGGCGTGGCGAGCGGCAAGGGCTTCTTGATCCTGGTGGTCGCGTCGAGCGTGACGACCACCTCCTTGGCGCAGGTATGGTCGGTCTTGCGCAGGAACACCAGCGTGACGGGCTTTCCCGCCGCGACGGCGATGTTGTCGGGCTCGAAGCCGCGCTCGGTGACCGAGATCTCGACCCTCGTCGCCACCGAAGCCACCGGCGCGGGCGCCGGCTTCGGCGGGGCGGCGGCCGACTCCTCGGTCGTGCCGCCGAGCAGGAGCGCGAGCGGGAGGACCGCGTGAACGAGCTTGAACATCCTCCTGATCTGCCCGAGCAAACCGGCGCGCGCAAGGCCTGTCGTCAGCAGGACGCGGCCCGCGCGCCTCGCGTGATCGGCCGGGTTATAGGCGCCGCTTGAAGTCCTCGGAGCGGATGCCGTGGCGCTTGAGCAGCCGGTGCATGCTCTCTCGCTCGACGCCCGCGCGGTCCGCCGCTTGCGTGACGTTGCCGGCGAGGTCCTTCATGAGGGCGACGAGGTAGTCGCGGGTCGCCCGGTCGCGCGCCGACGCGAGCATGTCGCGGTACGAGAGCGACTCGAGCTTGCGGCCATCGCTGCTGCCGCGCGCCGCCATCGACACCACCTCGTCGGGCAGGGCCGTCACCAGGATCTTCGGCCCGTCGGTCACGGCGAGCGCCCGCTGCACCGCGTTCTCCAGCTGGCGGACGTTCCCGGGCCAATCGTACTCGAGCAGCGCGCCCAGCGCGTCGGCGGTGAAGCCGTCCGCTTGACCCTCGCGCCGGTGGCGCTGCACGAAGACGGTGGCGAGCAAGGCGACATCCTCGTGGCGCTCGCGCAGCGGCGGGACGAGGATCGGGAAGACGTTGAGCCGATAGAACAGATCCTCGCGAAACGTCCCCGCCGCGACCGCCGCGTGGAGGTCGACGTTCGTGGCGGCGAGGACGCGCACGTCGATGCCGCGCTCGACGCTATCGCCGACGCGCCGCACGCCGCGCTCCTGGAGGACGCGGTTGAGCTTCACCTGCATCGCGAGCGGCAGCTCTCCGATCTCGTCGAGGAGCAACGTGCCGTGGTCCGCTTGCTCGAACAG
>JANXOM010000020.1 GCA_025353585.1 Deltaproteobacteria bacterium | reverse complement strand
CAACGGCAAGTGCTCGGGCGGCAAGTGCGGCTCGTGCGGCAGCGACTCCGACTGCGGCGTTGGCAAGTGCTCCAACAGCAAGTGCGGCTCGTGCGGCAGCGACTCGGACTGCAAGGGCGGCAAGTGCTCGAGCGGCCGCTGCAGCAACGCGCTCGTCAGCTTCGACTGGACGCTCGTGTTCCCGACCGGCGGGTGCGCGCCGCAGGCCCGCTACGACGTGCACGCGCTCGTGACCGCGTTCGTCGCCGCGCAGAAGTGACGACGCTCGTGGCCCCAGCACAAGTCGAAGCCGTCGCGGCGATCCGCGGCGAAGCGCGGCGTGACTAGCAGGGGCAGCCGAAGTACGGCACGACGCTCTCCTCGAGCTTCGTGCCGTCCGCGTCGGTGAGGGTGGGGTTCGGGAGGAATCCGGTCAGCGTGCGCAGCTCGAAGCGGCCGTCGGCGTCGACGTCGATGATGTCGTCGATGCGCTCGAGCTCGCCGCTGGAGATCGCGGTGCGCACGAACGCGCCGCTGGTCGCGACGCGGTAGACGCCGCTGAGGTTCGCGCTCGGGCCGCCACAGCCGCCGCCCACGCGCGCGTGCACGAAGAGCCAGCCGACGCCCGTCACCGGGTGCACGACCATCCGCGTGTCGACGACCAGGTCCGCGCTCGCGCGCCAGTTTCCGGCCTGCTGCTCGGCCCAGTCGGCGTCCGGCCCCTTTGCCTCCTCGCTCGCGAGCAAGTCCGCGCCCGCGGCCGCGGCGAGGGCCGGCGTGACGGGGACCTCGATGCCGCGGAGGAGCGGGGGCAGGGCGGCGGCGCGCGCCCACGTGCCGGTGCAGCGCCGGTCGAGCGCGGCCGCGAGCACGCTCTCGCCGTGCGCCACGACCTCGCGCGCCGTCCACGTGCCGTCCGTGCCCTCGATGCCGGCGTGGCTCGGCGTGCCGGACAGGCGCGAGATCTTCACGAGGCCGGTGACCGTCGCCTCGCACGTGCCGTCGACGAGGACGTGCGTGCCGATGAAGCCCTGGAACCGCGCCGCGCCCGCGATCGGCGCGACGACCGTGAGCGCGGGCTCGTCGACCATCCGCGCGGCACCCGGCGTCCCCGCGTAGTCCTCCGGCTTGGTCGAGAGCTGGACGTAGGTCGTGTCACCGGCCGTGATCACGAACGCGTACGCGCGCGGGTCGGCGCGATCGATCGGCGCGGTCTCGCCGACGGTCACCCGCTCCGCCGCCGCGACCGGCTCGCTGATGGCCGGCTCGCTCGCGATCGGCAGGGCCTGCGCCGCCCGCTCGTGGAGGGCGATGGCCCCCAGGAGGCTGCTCCCGATCAAGACGCCGCACATCGGGACCGCGAGGCGAGTGACGTTCCACATGCCCTGATCAGACTGCAAACGCTTCGCCGACGCCAGCCCCAACGATCACGGCAGCTTGGCAGGGTCGTGTCCGCCCCGCCACGCCTGCCGTGTGTGCCACCGATGTTGCGCACGCCGTGCGTCGAACGTAGTGGTGCGTACAGATCCCGCGTAACCCGCTTCACAGCCAAAGAGACCAGATCTTGCCACTACTTAGAAATGGACTGACACGTCAGTCATTCCTAGACTGACGCGTCAGTCTAGTCTATCTAGTGGCTCGACTCGTACGTCCTGCGTAGTCACCCCGGAGATCCCAATGGCGAACCCCGCTTCTCTCGAAACCACTGGCGTCGTGATCGGCATCGATGTCGGCTCCACCACCGTGAAGATGACGGTCGTGGATCCGGTCTCGAAAGAGATCCTGTGGTCGAAGTATCTGCGCCACGAGACGCGGCAGCCCGAGATGACGCGCGAGATGCTGCGCGAGATTCACGAGGCCTTCCCGACGCTCACCAGCGAGCAGATCCGCGTGTTCATCACCGGCTCCGGTGGTTCGCCGATCGCGCCGCACCTCGGCGCGAAGTTCGTGCAGGAGGTCAACGCCGTGACGATGGCCGTGGAGAAGCTCCACCCCGACGTCGGCAGCGTGATCGAGCTCGGCGGCCAGGACGCCAAGATCATCATGTTCAAGGAGAACAAGGACACCGGCGACAAGACCGCGCAGACGTCGATGAACGACAAGTGCGCGTCCGGCACCGGCGCCACCATCGACAAGTGCGTGCTGAAGGTCGGCATGCCGCGCGAGGAGGTCCCGGGCCTCAAGTTCGATCCGACCAAGCTCCACCACGTCGCCGCGAAGTGCGGCGTGTTCGCCGAGACGGACATCGTGAACCTCGTCAAGTCGGGCATCCCCCGCAACGAGATCATGAACTCCCTCGCCGACGCGATCGTCAGCCAGAACCTCGCCGTCCTCACGCGCGGCAACACGCTCAAGAGCAAGGTCCTCCTGCTCGGTGGCCCGAACACGTACCTGCCGTTCCTCCAGGAGTGCTGGCGTCTCCGCATCCCCGAGGCGTGGGCGGAGCGCGGCTACGAGTACGACAAGACCGTGCCGATCGAGGAGCTGATCTTCGTCCCGAAGAACAGCGATCTCTACGCGGCGTACGGCGCCGTGCTGTTCGGCCTCTACGAGCCGGCCCACGTCGGCGCGTACCGCGGCCTCGATCCCCTCGAGGAGTTCATCAACCACGGCCGCAAGAGCAAGCTCGGCGAGAGCGCCGGCCCTGGCCTCGTCGACCAGCCGGCCGAGCGCGACGCGTTCATCGAGAAGTACAAGGAGCCGCCGTACGCCGACGCCCTCCTCGAGTCGGGCAAGACCTACAAGGGCGTCATCGGCCTCGACGGTGGCTCGACCTCCTCGAAGTGCGTCTTCATCGACCACGACGAGAACATCATCAAGAAGGTCTACACCCTCTCCAAGGGCAACCCGATCCAGGACATGAAGGACATGTTCGCCCAGATGAAGGAGTGGGCGAGCGAGCAGGGCGCGACCCTCGAGGTCACCGGCTTCGGGGTCACCGGGTACGCCGGCGATGTCCTCGAGCGCTCGCTCGGCGCGGACGCGAACATCGTCGAGACCGTCGCCCACATGATGTCGGCGAAGCGCTGGTTCCCGGCCGTCGACGTCATCTGCGACATCGGCGGGCAGGACATCAAGGTGATGTTCATGCAGAACGGCGACGTGAAGAACTTCCGCCTCTCCAACAGCTGCAGCGCCGGTAACGGCATGCTCCTGCAGGCGATGGCCGACCAGTTCGGCATCCCCGTGAAGAAGTACGCCGAGGTCGCCTTCGAGGCGCGCCTCGCGCCGAAGTTCTCGTACGGCTGCGCCGTGTTCCTCGACTCCGACCGCGTGAACTTCCAGAAGGAGGGCTACGCCAAGGAGGAGCTGCTCGCGGGCCTCGCGCTCGTGCTGCCGAAGAACATCTGGCAGTACGTCGTCCAGATCCCGCGCATGGCCGAGCTCGGCCGCGTGTTCGTGCTTCAGGGCGGCACGCAGAAGAACATCGCCGCGCTCAAGGCGCAGGTCGATTACATCGAGAAGCGCGTCCCGAACGCCGAGGTCTACCTCCACCCGCACTGCGGCGAGGCCGGCGCGATCGGCGCCGCGTTCGAGGCGCTCCGCGTCACCCGCCGCCGCGGCACGACGACCTTCGTCGGCCTCGAGCAGGCCATCCAGATCGACTACACCTCGACGAACGACGAGGCGACGCGCTGCAACTTCTGCCCGAACAACTGCTCGCGCACGTTCATCGACACGAAGACCCTCGACGGCAAGACGGCCCGCTACATCTCGGGCTTCTCCTGCGAGAAGGGCACCGTCGAGAACATGGACGCGCTCAAGCTCCTCAACAAGGAGCGCGGCAAGCGCATGAAGCAGTACCCGAACCTCGTCGACTACGAGGCGAAGCTCGCGTTCAAGTCGTTCTACGAGTCCGCGCCGATGCCGGAGCACGGCAGCGAGGTCGATGACGTCGTCGTCAAGAAGACGCTCCTCGGCGCCGTTCGCCACAAGGCCATCAAGCGCCCGTTCCAGCGCTCCTCGAAGGAGAACTGGGACAAGCGCAGCGATGTCCGCGTCGGCATCCCGCGCGTCCTGAACCTCTACTCGACGGGCCCGTTCTGGCGCACGTACTTCGAGGCGCTCGGCGTCGACTCGCGCAACGTCGTGTTCAGCGACGAGACCGGCGAGGAGATGTGGCAGGCCGGCTGCAAGTACGGCTCGGTCGATCCCTGCTACCCGAGCAAGGTGTGCCAGGCGCACATCCATAACTTGCTCTTCAAGCACCACGAGAAGAAGCCGCTCAACTACATCTTCTTCCCGTCGATCACGCACATCCCGACGTTCATCGTGAACCAGATGGACACGGCGAGCTGCCCGGTCGTCTCGGGCACGCCGAAGGTCATCCGCGCCGCCTTCACGAAGGAGACGGACTTCTTCGCGGAGCGCGGCATCAGCTACATCGACACCGCCGTCACGCTCAACGAGCCGCTGATGTGCAAGCAGCAGATGTTCGGCGAGTGGGGCGCGCTCCTCGGCATCACGTCCGACGAGAATGACTTCGCCGTCGACCAGGCGTTCAAGGCCGTCCAGGCGTTCGAGGACGAGATGGAGCGCAAGGGCCGCGAGGTCCTCGGCGAGGTGACGAAGGAGAACCGCGTCGCCCTCGTCATGCTCGGCCGCCCGTACCACAACGATCCCGGCATGAACCACTCGGTCCTCGAGGAGTTCCAGGCCCTCGGCTACCCGATCATGTCGATGCGCTCGCTGCCGCGCGACAAGGAGACCCTCGACGCGCTGTTCGCCGAGGACATCGCGAAGGGCGTCATCGAGAACGGCCTCGACATCACCGACGTGTGGCCGGAGAACTACTCGACGAACTCCGTGCAGAAGGTGTGGGCCGCGAAGTACGCGTCGCGCCACGCGAACCTCGCCTGCATCGACCTCTCGAGCTTCAAGTGCGGCCACGACGCGCCGACCTACGGCCTGATCGACTCGATCATCGCCTCGGCGGGCAAGGCCTACTCCGCGCTGCACGACATCGACGCGAACAAACCGAGCGGCTCGATCAAGATCCGCGTCAAGACGTACGCTTACACGCTCATGCTCCTCCGCGAGAAGCTCGAGGATCAGGGCATCAAGAAGACCGAGCTCGATCGCAGCGTCATCGCGAAGAAGCTCGAGCTCATGACCGTGCTGCAGCGCAAGCTCGCGACGGCCGGTCGCACGGACGACGCGCTCGATACGCAGATCAGGTCGCTCACCGAGACTGTCTCGGCGTGGGCGCCGGCAAACGACCAGTCGAAGGCCAAGCGGCCGGCGGCCCTCAACGTGATGCGGACCTAAGGGATCAAGGAGAACACTCATGAGCACCACCAACGACAAGTCCGGTACGAACCTCGACGCGATGTCCCTCGAGTCCATCGAGGAGCAGCTCAAGCAGTTCGAGCTCGAGGAGCGCAAGCGCCTCGGCCTCCCCGTCGAGTCCGCCAAGCAGTGGTTCGACGAGGTCCCCCGCACGTTCACCGCTGACCAGCGCGCGCACACGACGATCCTCGTGTCGGGCCTGACGATGGCGCACGACCTCTTCATCCAGGGCGCGCTCCGCGGCATTGGCTACAAGGTCATGGCGATGGACACGCCGGACAACGACGCGCTCCAGTTCGGCCGCGAGTACGGCAACCGCGGCCAGTGCAACCCGACCTACTTCACCGTCGGCAACCTCGTGAAGTACCTCGACGGGCTTCGCGACCAGGGCATGACGAAGGAAGAGATCGTCAAGAACCACGTCTTCATCACGGCCGGCGCGTGCGGCCCGTGCCGCTTCGGCACGTACGTCACCGAGTACCGCAAGGCGCTCCGTGACTCCGGCTTCGACGGCTTCCGCGTCCTGCTGTTCCAGCAGACGGGCGGCCTCAAGCAGGCGACCGGCGAGGGCGTCGGTCTCGAGATGAACCCGACGTTCTTCTGGGGCGTGATCCGCGCGATCCTGATCGGCGACGCGCTCAACGCGCTCGGCTACCGGATCCGGCCCTACGAGGTCGAGCCCGGCTCGGCCGATCGGGCGCTGGAGAAG
>JANXOM010000017.1 GCA_025353585.1 Deltaproteobacteria bacterium | reverse complement strand
GGACAGGTGTGACACCGTCCCCGGTTAACCACCTGTAACCCATAGGTTTGTTTTTGGACTCGGGTTGACAGGTACGACACCGTCCCCTGGTAGAACGGCCCATGCGCAAGGTGCTCGCGGTGGTCGTGGTTGCTGGCTGTGGTGGCTCGTCGCAACCGGTGCCGGTGACGCCGCCGGTGATGCCGGCCGCCCGGGCGCCGCGGGTCGAGAAGCGGGTCGTCATCAGCGAGGGCCGGCCGTCGGGCACGCTGACCACCGCGACGGCGGCGGATGGCACGATCACGATCGCCTATGACGTCGTCGAGAACGGGCGCGGGCCGCACACCGACGCGACGCTCGTGCTCGGCCCCGACGCGACGCCGACGGCGTGGACCGCGACCGGGCATCACACGCTCGGCACGCCCGTCTCCGAGCGGTTCTCGCGGACGGGCGCGCACGCGACCTGGAAGTCACTCGAGGAGACCGGGGCCGCCGATGCGACCGCGCCCACGTTCTACGTGCCGATCGCGGAGGTGCCGATCGAGCCCTATATCGTCCCCGCCGCGCTCGCGGCCGGCGGCTCCCTCGCGCTGTTCCCCGGCGGCACCGTCACCGTGCGCGAGGTCGCGCGCCTGACGGTCGCCGGCCACGGGCTCGTCGGCTACGCCATCGCGGGGTGGGCGCTCGTACCCTCGTACACGTGGTTTGAAGAGAGCGGCGCGTGGTTCGGCAACATCTCGCCGTGGGCGTCCGTCATCCCCGCGGGCGCCGAGGCCGCCATCGCGCCGCTGATCGCGAAGCAAGACGAGCTCGATCGCGCGCGGGGAGCGGAGCTCGCGAAGGCGACGGCCCACGTGCCCCCGGCCGCGGGCCTCGCGTACACGCACGCGCGCGTCCTCGATGTCGAGCGCGGCGCGTGGCGGCCGGATCAGACGGTCGTCGTCGTCGGCGACAAGATCACCGCCGTCGGCGCGAAGGCCGCGATCCCGAAAGGCGCCGAGGTCGTCGACCTCGCCGGCAAGGCGCTCATCCCCGGCCTCGTCGACATGCACTCGCACACGGGCGACCAGGACGCGATCCTCGACATCGCGTCGGGCGTCACCACGGTGCGCGACGTCGGCAACGACCCCGACACCCTCGACGACATGAAGGCGCGCTTCGACGCGAACACGGCCGTCGGCCCGCACATCGTCCGCATGGGCTTCATCGAGGGCCGCGGCGAGAAGGCCGCGTCGAGCAAGGTCACGGCCGAGACGCCGGCCGAGGCGGTCGCCGCCGTGGAGTTCTTCGCGAAGCGGGGCTACGAGGGCATCAAGATCTACAACTCGATGAAGGTCGAGCTCGTCCCGCTCCTCGCGGCGGAGGCGCACAAGCGCGGGATGCTCGTCATCGGTCACATCCCCGTGCACATGCTCGCCCACGAGGCGATCGAGGCCGGCTACGACGGCGTGGAGCACATCAACCAGGTGATGCTGAACTTCCTCGCGACGCACGAGACCGATACGCGCGACATCACGCGCTTCACGCTCGTCGGCGATGGCGCCGCCGATCTCGATCTGACCGGCAAGCCCGTGCGCGAGTTCATCGCGATGCTCGCCGCAAAGCACATCATCATCGACCCGACGCTCGTCGCGTTCGACGGCATGTACAACGGCGTCGCGGGCAAGCTCACGCCGGGCTGGGAGCCGCTCGCCGGCCGCCTGCCCGTGCAGGTCGCGCGCGGCTTTCTCTCCGATGGCCTGCCCGTCAGCGCCGCGCGCCGCGCGAAGTTCGCGAAGTCGTGGACCACGATGCTCGCGATGGTGAAGGCGATGTGGGACGCGAAGGTCACGCTCGTCGCGGGCGTCGATGGGATCGGCGGCCTCGGGTTGCACCACGAGCTCGAGCTGCTCGTGCACGCCGGCATCCCGGCCGCGTCCGTCCTGCAGCTCGCGACGATCGGCTCGGCGCGGGCGATGAGGATGGACAAGGTGTTCGGCACGGTCGCCGTCGGCAAGCGCGCCGACCTCGTGGTGCTCGCCGGCGACCCGCTCGCCGACATCTCCTCCGTCCGCGCCGTCGTGTCGACCATGCGCAGCGGCGTCGTGTTCCCGCCGGCGGCGTTGTTCGCGGCCGTCTCCGTCAAGCCGTAGCGAGCCACGCCGCGAGCGCGACGGCCCGGCGGGCAGTGCCGAGACGCCGGGCAGACCAGCGGGCCGCCGATCACTGTGCGACAGCGCGCACCGTGCCGCCGCGCAGGCGCCCGACGTCCCGTCTGCGCCGTGGGTGAAACGACGGCAGGCACGCTGCTTGCTCTTTGGCTCGGAGATGCCCTCTCCCCCAGTGACTCCAGCGCGCACCGAGCGCGCGGGCCACGGTGCGTCGGCAGACCACGTCCCGGCCGACCACGTCCCGGCCCACGTGAACGACAACATCGCCACGCTCGGCGAGGTCGCCGCCGAGGAGATGGACCGCGTCGGGGCGCACCAGCGCGGGATCGAGGCCGTCACGTCGGCGCTCGCCCGCCCGATCACGATCTACCTGCTGCTCGCGGCCGGCGCGGGCTGGGTCATCTACAACGTCATCGCGCCCGCCCACGGCTGGCCTCAGGTCGACCACCCGCCGGCGTTCCCGCTGCTCGAGGGCGTCGTCACGTTCTTCGCCGCGTGCGTCACGGTGTGCGTCCTGATCGTGCAGCGCCGCGTGCGCCGCGATGCGGAGCGCCGCGCGAAGCTCGAGTTCCACGTGAACCTATTGTCCGAGCAAAAGGCCACCAAGATCATCGCGCTCCTCGAGGAGCTGCGTCGCGATCTCCCGAACGTACGCAATCGCCACGACGCCGTCGCCGAGGCGATGCAGGAGGAGGTCGACCCGAAGGCCGTGCATTCCTTGCTGGCCGAGCGACCCTGACACGGTCTGCGCCGAGGCACGCGAGGTGCAACGAGCCGCCGCGTGGCCACTCAACTCGAATCACCACGTCCCGCGCTCTCGCCGCCGCCTCACATCGGCGACATCTTGCATCGCATCGTCGACGACCTGAAGATCCTGGCGAAGGACGAGGTCGAGCTCGCGCGCATCGAGATCGAGAAGTCGGCTAAGACCGCGGCGGCCGATGCAGCCGTGGTCATGCTCTCCGGCTTCTCCGCGCTCGTCGGCATGGCGTTCGTCGGCGGCGCGATCATCGCGGCGCTCGGCCCAGTGATCTCGCTCCTGTGGATCCGTTGCCTCATCGTGGCCGTGCTCTACATCGGCGGCGGCGCGCTGCTCGGGGGCTACTTCGCGAAGAAGCTCTCGCGCGACGTCACCCCGGACCTCGCCGAGCCCGTCGCGGAGGCCAAAGAGACGGCCGAGGACATCAAGCAGGGCCTGGCCCACTAGGAGATGGCGATGCGTGACCGCGACACGATTCACGGCGAGATCGACCGGGCCCAGAGCGACCTCGAGGCCAGCCTGTCGGAGCTCAAGGACGCCGTCCGCTACGAGGTCGATCCGACTCGCAATGCGGAGAAGGTGCTCGAGCTCGGACGCACCAAGCTACGCGAGCTGCTGATGCATGCGTGGCAGGAGCTGCTCGCGCTCGTGCGCGAGCTCCGCCACACGCGCGAGAAGGAGGGCCTGCGGGCGGCGCTGCGTGAGATCTGGACGATGCTCGTGGCCGCGACGCGGGACCTGCGCGCGACCTTGACCGCGTGATCGCGGAGCGGGGCAGGTTGTCCGGTCGGGCGTGAGCGCCCAGGCGGACCGCGCCCGAACGCGGTTCTCGCGGCACGTGCGGGGCACGTCCGCTGCACAGAGGGACCTCATGAAGAACCTCATCCGCACCACCCTCCTGCTCGCCACGCTTGCCACGCCGTTCGTCGCCTCGGCCGATGACAAGAAGCCCGACGCCCCCAAGGCGGACTCGACCAAGACGAAGGCCGCCGACAAGGCCGCCGACGCGAAGAAAGACGTGAAGGACACCGCGGCCGACGCGAAGAAGGGCGTGAAGAACAACACGACCGACAAGAACGACACCGGGGCCAAAGTGAAGAACACGGTCGACGCCGACGCCGCGAAGACCAAGAACGCGGCCGACGCGGACAAGGCGAAGGCGAACAACCACAAGTGAGCGTATGGCCCGTCGAGGCCAGCGGGGCCGACGCGGTGTAGGCCGACTGCTCACCTCGCGGAGTTCGAGCCCTGCCTCTACAATAAGGCCAATGAGGCAGGCGACTAGATTCGGCTTTGTAGCGGGGGTGCTCGCGCTGGCCGCGTGCGGCAAGCACCACGGTGGTGATGACGATGGCACCGACGGTGGCATCAAGTTCGACTCGATCCGCATCGAGCCCGCCGCGGCCACGGTGACGGTCGCGCTCGGCAGCACCGCGACCCAGACCTACCAGGTGATCGGCGAGGCCTCCGGGCAGGACGCGGACATCACGGCGCAGTGCTCGATCAGCATCGACTCGGCGTTCGGCACCGCGAGCGCAGCCGTCGTCACCGTCGGCGGGCACGGCGGTGTCGCGGCGGTGACGGCGGGCTGCGGCCAGCTCACCGGGGCCGCGCAGCTCACGGTGGATCTGACCGGCACGCTCGTCGTCGGCTCGAACACGCCCGCGAACGCGGCGCAGATCTTCGCGTCGGCGACGGCGACCGTCGACGCGAACCGCACGCCCGGCCTGCAGTACCCGATCGATCAGGCGGTCGCACCGCTCAACATCCCCGCGATCGAGGTGCAGTGGAGCACCGCCGGCAACGACCTCTTCCATGTCTCGCTGACGTCGTCGCACCAGGCGATCGACGTCTACACGAGTGACCCGCAGGCCACGCTGCCCGACGCCAGCTGGGCCGCCGTCGCGGGCACGGCGGCCGGCGAGAAGCTCGCGGTCGCGGTCGAGGGCCTCGCGCAGGCCGCGCCGACCACGAAGTACGCGAGCACGACGTCGTCGCTCGTCATGTCGCACGACACGATCGACACGTCGGCGATCTACTGGTGGGCCTCGTCGCAGGGCAGCATCATCACGCAGACGTTCGGCCAGACCGGCGCGCCGACCGTGGTGAAGGACAACTGCAGCGGCTGCCACTCGCTGTCGCGCGCGGGCACGCGCATCGGCTACAGCCGGTGCGTCGGGGGGAGCTGCAACGGCGAGTACATCGGCTTCTTGAAGTTCGACCCGACCAGCAACACCTGGGACGAGGTCGTCAACGCCGACAACAAGAAGCTGCAGGGCGGCTACACGACCTTCGCGCCGATCGGCAACCCGTTCCCCGACGACACGCAGTCCGTCGCGATCGTGACGCTCACCGATGGCTCGATGGGCCTCTACGACCCCGACACGGCGGACGCCGTCGCGTCGAACCTCAACGCGGTCTCGCGTCACGCGATCGACGGCACGGGCGCGGCCGCGAGCCGCACCGGCATGATGCCGGACTGGTCGTCCGATGGGACCTCGGTCGTCTACTCGTCGACGCCGACCGGCGGCTTCGTCGATCTCGACAACGGCTCGATCGCGAAGATGGGCTACCAGTACATGGCCGGCCAGCACGTGTTCGGCGAGCCGACGACGCTCGTCAAGGCGCCGATCACCGTGAACAACGTGGCGTATCGCAACCTGTTCTTCCCGAGCTACTCCCCCGACGACAGCTTCGTCGTGTTCAACGCGGCGCGCGCGGGCTGGCGCGACAACAGCGCCGGCCAGGCGCGCACGCCCGGCCAGCGCCTGATGCTCACGGACGCCGCCGGAACCGGCGTGGTGGATCTGTCCGCGCTCAACGGCAGCGGCGACCTGAACGTCACCTGGCCGCACTGGGCGCCGGGCTCGACAGCGGACTACTACTGGATCGTGTTCTCGAGCGAGCGCGACTACGGGCACGAGATCACGCAGGGCCACACGGACCCGTCGTGCGTCCAGAACGGCGTCCTGCAGTGCAAGCAGATCTGGATCAGCGCGATCTCGAAGGCGCAGCTGGCGGCGGGGCTGACGATCGATCCGAGCGCGCCGCCGATGTGGCTGCCGGGCCAGGATCCGAAGGCGGACAACATCTCGCCCTACTGGACGAAGCCGGCCGGGATCCAGTAGGCGCGACGGTCACTCCGTCGCGAGCCGCGCGTCGACGGCGGGGTCGATGTGCACGAGCACGAGCACCAGATCGCCAGGCTGCGACGCGGCGAGCAAGAGCTCGAGCGCGGCCAGCTCGCTCTTCGCGTGGCGAACGCTCACGCCCGCCGCCGCCAGCGCGGCCGCGAGGACGGCGGACGTCGCGCCCGGTGCGCGCCCGCGCAGCAGCCCCGGTCCGAGCTCGCGCACCACGACCTCGGCGGGCCCGCCGGCCGCGATCCCGCGCGCGACCTCGCCGAGCTCGGCGTCGCTGCGGTCGCCCGGCATGCCGATCGTGACGCGGAGCCGCGCGCCGGGGGCCGTGACGAACGAGCGCGCGAGGCCGATGACGCCGTGGACCGCCGCCGCGTTGTGGCCGAAATCGAGCAGCACCGACACGCCGTGGCCCGCGTCGACGATGTTGCCGCGACCGGGGTTGTCGGTCGCGCTCGACGTGAACGTGCGCAGGCCCTCCACGATCGCCGCATCGGGCAGGTCGAGCGTGTCCGCGAGCGCGGCCGCCGCGAGCGCGTTGGCCACGTTGTAGGGCGCGTGACCGCCGAACGCGATCGGCACGTCGGCCACCGCGAGTAGCTCGCGCTCGCCGAACACGCCGCGCGCCACGACCATGCCGGCGCGGACGAACCACGCGTGCGCGCCCCGCGAGCCATCGCCGCCGAACCACATCGTGTCCTCGGCGCGCGCGATGATCGGCGCGAGCGCGACCAGCTGCGCGTCCTCGGCGTTGAGCACCACGCGCCGCGCGATGCTCGCCACCACGGACTTCACGCGCGCCATCGTCGGCACGTCGTCGATGCCGTAGTCGCCGAGGTGGTCCGCGCTGACGTTCGTGATCAGCGCCGCGTCGCACCGCTCGACCGCGAGGCCGCGCCGCAGGATGCCGCCGCGCGCCGTCTCGAGCACGGCCAGGTTCACGGTCGGGTCGCGCAGCACCGTGCGCGCGCCCTCGGGCCCGCTGTAGTCGCCGCGCTCCACGATGCGCTCGTCGATCGTGATGCTGTCCGACGACGTCAGCCCCGGGACGCGACCGGCGAGCCGCGCGATGCGGGCGACGAGCCGCGCCGTGGTCGTCTTGCCGTTGGTGCCGGTCACGAGCGCGATCGGGATCCGCGTCAGCCGCGCCCACGGGATCGCCGCGGGGGCGGGGAGCGGCGTCTCGCGGGGCCAGCTCAGCATGCCGGGCCCGGCCCCGAGCGTGATGACCACCTCGTCGACGAGCAGGGGCACGTCGTGCGCGAGCGCGGCCGCCGCGAGCTCCGCGAGGCCCGGCACGTGCGCGGCGGCGATCGCGGCGAGCACCGCCGGATCCAGCGCGGGTGGCGGCGCCCCCGCGAGGGCGGCCTCGGCGCACGCGACGGCGTGCTCGTTCAGATCCGTCAGCGGCAACAGCGCGTCGATCGGCCCGGGCACGAACAGCGCGAGCCCGCCCGCGAACCGCCGCACGTGCGGCTCGCCCGGCCACGGCAGCGTGCGCGCGATCGCCGCCCGCCATGCCGCGATCACGACGTCGGCGTCCGCGCCGTCGAGCGCGAGCTCCACGATCGCGCCTGGCTCGCGCGCGGCGAGGTTCGGGCCGGTCACGCGCCGCGAGTCGAGGACACGCATGGCAGGCCGCCTAGTCTTCGGTTTCGCGGGCGAGGCGTACGCCGCGCGCATCCGCGATGACCTGGCGACCGCCCGAGCTCGTCACGATCGGCTCGTCCTCGACCGTCGCGGGCGCCACCGCGGGCACGAGCACCTGCGTCGTCGGGGCGACCGCGGACAAGGTCGGCTCGCCGGCCGCCGTGCTCGGATCCCCGCCGCCGAAGTAGATGATCTGCTTCCACGAACGCGTCAGGTTGTCGGCGAACACCACGACGAGATCGCCAGGCTTGCCGGCCGCGAGCGCCGCGTCGACGGCCTCGGCCTCGTTGACGATGATCGCGAACCGATCCTCGGCCACGCCCGCCTCGCGCAGCGTCGCCGCCATCAGCAACGGCACCTCGCGCTCGCCGCGGCCGCGCGGATCCTCGTCGCGCCGCAGGATCATGTAGTCGAATGCCTTCGCTGCCTCGCGCGTCAGCTCCGCGATGTCCTCGTCGCGCCGATCGCCGGGGGCCGAGATCACGCCGATGCGGCGACCGCGCACGTCGAGCCGCCGCACGAGGTCCGCCATCGCGCGCATCGCGGCCGCGTTGTGCCCGTAGTCGAGGATCACCTTGAACGGCAGCTTGTCGAACACGTTGAGCCGGCCCGGCGCCTGGAAGAACGTCGTGTCGAACGTGCGCAGCCCCTGGCGGATGTTCTCGATCTTCACGCCCATCGCGAACGCGATGACGGCGGCGAACATCGCGTTCTGCACGTTGTGCATCGCGCGGCCCTCGAGGGTCGCCGGGATCAGGTGCGTCCACAGCAGCGGCAGGTGCGTGCCGCGATCGTAGAGCGTGATCATGTGGCCGCGGATGTGCTCCTCGAGCACGGCCGCCGTGCCGCCCGCCGCGATGTGCTGGCGGACGAGCTCGTGGCGCGGGTTCATCGTCACGTACGCGATGCGCGTGGCGTGCGTGTGATCCGCCATCTGCAAGCACAGGTCGTCATCGGCGTTGAGCACGGCGCAGTCGCGCGCGACCTCGACCACGATCCGCTTGATCTCGGCGAGCTGCTCGAGCGTGTCGACGCCGCGCATGCCGAGGTGATCGGCCGCGACGTTGAGCACCGCGCCGACATCGCAGTTGCGATAGCCCATGCCCGCGCGCACGAGGCCGCCGCGCGCCGTCTCGAGCACGGCGAGGTCGACGTCCGGATCGCGGAGCACCATCTGCGCGGCGCGCGGGCCGGTCATGTCGCCGACGACCGTGCGCTCGCCGTCGATGTACACGCCGTCCGTGGTCGCGAGGCCGACCTTGCGCCCATCCATCTTGTGGATGTGCGCGAGCATGCGCGTGGTGGTGGTCTTGCCGTTCGTGCCGGTGATGGCCGCGATCGGGATGCGCGCGGGCGTGCCGGGCGGGAACAGCATGTCCATGACGGGCTGGCCGACCTCGCGCGGCTTGCCCTCCGTCGGCGCGACGTGCATGCGGAAGCCGGGGGCCGCGTTCACCTCGCAGATGCCGCCGCCGACCTCGCGATAGCTGCGCGAGATGTCGAGCGTGATGAAGTCGATGCCGGCGACGTCGAGGCCGATCGCCTTGGCCGCGCGCGTGGCCATCTCGCGGTTGTCCGGGTGGCAGACATCGGTGAGATCGATCGCCGTGCCGCCCGTCGAGAGGTTGCCCGTCGTGCGAATGAAGAAGATCTCGCCGGCCGGCAGCACCGTCGCGGACGTGTGGCCCTTCTGCGCCATCAGGCGCTCGGCCTGGTGGTCGAGCTCGAGGCGCGTCAGCACCTTCTCGTGACCGATGCCGCGGCGCGGATCGCTGTTCACGATGTCCACGAGCTCCGCGATCGTCTTCACGCCATCGCCGATGACGTGCCCCGGCACGCGCTTCGCGACCGCGATCAGGTTGCCGCCGACGACGAGCATGCGGTGGTCGTAGCCCGCGAGGAACGTCTCGATGACGATCGTCCGCGCGTGCTCGCGCGCTTTCTCGAACGCGACGCGGATCTCGTCGTCGGTCTTGAGGTCGATCGACACGCCGCGCCCGTGGTTCGCGTCGAGCGGCTTCACCACCACCGGGAACCCGAGGCGGTTCGCCTGGCGCACGGCTTCTTCGGCCGAGCGCGCGAGCCGCTGGTGCGGCACCGGCAGGCCGAGGTCACCGAGGATCTTGTTCGTCTCTTCCTTGTCGGACGCGATCGCCACCGCGATGTGCCGCGTCTCCGACGTCACCGTCGCCTGGATCCGCTTCTGATACTTGCCGTGCCCGAACTGCACGAGCGAGTAGTCGTTGAGCCGCAGCCACGGGATGTCCCGCGCCTCGGCCGCGCGGACGAGCGCGCTCGTCGAGGGCCCGAGCTGGCGCCGCTGCGCGAGCGTGATCAGCTCCTCGAGCTCCATCTTGAAGTCGAAGCTCTCCGGCGCGTTCTTCTGCAGCGCGGGCGGCAGGATCGACTCGAGCAGCCGGTGCGCGAGGTTCGCGGCCTCCTCGCCGACGCGCTCCTCCTCGTACTCGTAGATCACGTGGTACTTGCCCGGCTCGCCCGCGCCGCGCGTCTTGCCGAAGCTGACCTTCGCGCCCGCGAGCTGCTCGAGCTCGATCGCGACGTGCTCCATCACGTGGCCGAGCCACGTGCCTTCGCCCTCGGTGAGGCGGCGCACGAAGCCGCCCGCGGAGCCGTACGAGCACGTGTGCTGGTCGAGCGACGGCAGCGCCGCGAGCAGGCGATCGTTGAAGCCGTCGAGCTTGCCGGACGGCCACGCCTCGAGCTCGCCGAGATCGACGGTGAGCCGCATGACGGGGAACAGGGCGTACTGCGACGGACCCCGGTAGACGCGGCGCTCGACGATCTTCATGACTTCTCCTGGGCCTGGGCCTGGGCCTGGGTCGGGGGACGGGCGGTGCGCGCGCGCATGTCGTACGTGGAGCCTTGGGTCAGGATGTGGAGCTGCACGCCGATCATGCAGATCGGCTCGCTCTCGCTGACCTCGGCCATGCTGGAGTGCTGCAGCGCCGAGACATCGACGATGGTGATCGCGCCCGAGCCGACGACCTCGATGCAGTCGTCGGGATCGATGAACGCGGCGGTGTCCTCGTCGAGGCCAAGGCCGATCGCGAACGGGTTGTAGGCGAGCGAGCCGAGGAGGCGACCGAGCCGGTCGCGCTGGCGAAAGTGCTGGTCGATGATCACGCGGTTCGTCATGCCGAACCCGGGGGCGAGCGAGGCGGCGCCGGCGCGCGGCGTGCTGCCCTCCTTGCCGAACGCGATCATGTGCTCGCAGAGGATGGCGGCGCCCGCGCTCGTGCCGGCGACGTGGACGCCGCGGGCGTTGGCCCGGCGGATCGCGCGCGCGACGGCGGTGCCGCCGAGGATCGTCGAGAGGCGCAGCTGGTTACCGCCGGTCAGGAAGATGCCGGTGGACTCGTCGAGGACGGCCATCCAGTCGGCGCGCGGGGCGTCGGCGCGCTCGGCGTAGGGCAGGGCGATCGCGGAGCTCGCGCCGAGGCCCGTGAAGAGCTGCTCGTAGCGGCTGCCGGTGTCGGGGAGGACGGACGCGGTCGGGATGATCGCGATCTTTGCGCGCGGGCCCCCGCACAGCTCGGTGAACTTGCGCAGGATCTCGACGGCGGAGACTTTGTCCTCGGCGCCGCCGACGGGGATGATATAGCCGCGCGCGAACTCGGTGGCGACCCGGGCCGGGCTCATCGAGACTCTCGCGCAGACGCTCGCGGGGCGGGTCGTTCGAACATGCCGTGCACGACTTGTACGCCATTCCGGACCAGCCAGCGGCCGCCGGCCATCACGTCCTGCGCGCCGCCCTGCGCGTCGAGGATGACGAGATCGGCGTCCACTTCCACGGCCAGGCGGCCCTTGCGCGGGAGGCGGAGCTGATCGGCGACGTTCGCCGTGAACACGGGGAGCGCGGCGGCGAGGCCGAGCGCGGCGGCGGTGTCGACGAGGGCGGCGAGCAGCGTGGCGGGCCGGCCGACGTCCATGTGCGTGAGGACGCCGTTCGCGTCGAAGGTCGGCAGGCAGCCGGCGCCGTCGGAGCTGCAGGTCAGGCGGGCGATCGGAAAGCCGGGCGTGGCGAGCGCGCGGGCGATGGCGATGGGGGCCGGGACGTCGTCGTCATCGTCGTCGCCGGGCGGGAATGCGGTGACGTCGAGCGGGACGCCGTGCGAGGTGGCGAGCTCGAGCGCCTCGTCGAAGAGCCGCGGGTTGCGATTGACGTGCGTCGGGTGGAAGACGCGCGCGGGGAGCTCGGCCTGGGCGAGCGCCCGGCGGACGAGCTCGAGCCCGCGGGCGCCGTCCCCGAGGTGGAGGTGGACGTGGCCGGCCTTGCCCGTCGTGAGGCCGGCGACGTGGCAGTCGCTCGCGATGCGGAGCAGCTCGTCGAGGGTGGGCTGGCCGCTGCGGTGATCGCTGAGCGCGAGCTCGCCGACGCCGATGATCGGATCGCAGAAGACGATGTCGTCGCGGACGCGGCCGGTGAGGGTGCGCGGCGGCGTCTGGTAGCCGCCCGTGTAGCACCACGCGGAGAGGCCCTCGGCGCGCAGCCCGAGGGTCCGGGCGACGAGGTCCTCGATGGTCCGGGTGGTGGTGTCCGTGCCGAGGAGGCCGACGACGCTGGTGATGCCGGCGCTGACGAGCGCGCCGAACGTGATCGCGGGGACGCGCGAGGCGAAGCCCGACTCGCCGCCGCCGCCGCCGACGTGCACGTGGCCGTCCACGAGGCCGGGGATGACCCGGCGCCCGCCGGCGTCGACGATGTCGGCGTTGTAGGCGGCGGGCGGCGCGGGGAGCTGCGGCGCGATGGCCACGACGCGCCCGCCGGCGAGGAGGATGTCCTGGCGGCCGCGCGGCTCGGGCGCGTACAGCTCTGCATCGCGGACGAGGGTGAGCACTCGCGCCAAGTTAGCGCGGCAGGTGCGCGTCCGTCTCCGTCGGTGGCCACATCAAGCGTCGGGAACGACGGCGTACGCGAGCCCCGACCGCGACCACGAGCTTCCGTCGGCTGCGAAGCGCGACCGCGTGCCGCGCCGTGATCGCCGACCTGCACGCGGGGCCGCCCGGACCCGACTGGCCGGCCGCCTGGGTTGCCGTGGACACACCAGGCGCGCGCCAACCGCCTGTCATCACGCGCCGCGGACCTGGTTCTATTGCTGCACAGGGCCCGGGCATGACCAAGATGACCACGATCGCGATCCTCTTGCTGGCCACCGCCGGCGCCTGCAGCAAGAAGACGGACGGCGCTCCGGCGTCAGCGACGAAGTCGACGGACACCCCGGCCGCTGCGCCCGCCGTGGCCCCCGCGCCGGTCGTGACAGCAGAGCCCGCCGCCGCGCCCGCCCCCGCCGCGACCGGGCCGTCGGCCGACGAGACGAAGGAATATCTCGGCCTCAAGCTCGCGCCGATGGGCAAGTGGAAGCCCACGTGGGACGGCGACGCGAAGGTCGCGAAGTGGGAGAACGAGGAGTACATGACGAGCATCGTCGTGCGCGTCGTCAAGGACAAGCTCGACACCATCGACGACCTCAAGGAGGCCGCGCCGATGATGATGCAGCTCGGCACCGCGATCACCAAGGTCGACGAGACGAACAAGACCGACAAGGGCTGGTACGCCGTCGTCACCGACGACGAGGGTAAGAACAACGAGATGGTCTACGTCCGCAAGTTCGGCGGCTCGCAGATCGTGTGCAGCGGCAACACGACGAAGCGCAAGGACGCGATGTCGGCCGGCGGCATCACTAAGGAAGAGATCACGAAGGCCTGCGAGTCGCTGACGGTCAAGTAGCGCCACGTCATGCCCGCCGGCGCTAGACTGCGCGGGCATGAGCTACCGGGACGACGGCGACGCCGCGCAGGCGCGCATCGATGCGCTGGAGGCGGATCTCGCCCGCGCGCGCGAGCGGATCGACGAGCTCGAGGGCAAGCGCTCGACGGCGCTCGCCGTCCAGCCGGGCGCCGCGCTCGCCCTCGTCACGCAGGGGAGCGGCGCGCGCTGGTTCGGCGCCCCTGGCCAGCTCCACCTGACGCGGCGGTGGGAGGCCGCGTTTCCGCCCGAGAAGTTCGAGGATCTCATCGAGGTGATCCGCGAGGTCACGCGCGACCCGGGCCGCAGCGAGCTCCTGAAGTCATCGCTCACCTGGTACCCGTCGCGCAGCGATCAACGGAGCGGCCCGTCGCTCGTGGTGTCGATCTCCGTCCGCGACGGCGTCACGACGCTGACCGTGACGGAGCGACTCTCGTCGCTGGCGGGCGGCATCTTCGGCGGTGTAGGTGGCGGCGTCGGTGGCGGCGGGATCATGCTGCCGATCCTCGCGACGACGGCGGTCCCGCTCCTCGCGCCCGTGTTCTTCGCCGGCTGGCTCGGCGGCGTGTTCCTCGCGTCGCGCTCGATCTTCCGCGCCGCGGCCCGCAAGCGCGCGCGGGCGCTACAGGCTCTCTTCGACGCGATCGGCGAGCACGTCGACCGCGCGGTCCGCTGAGGCGGGCGGCGTCCGCGGCGGCCGGGCGCTGGCCGTGATCTGCTCGAGCGCCGCATCGACGGCCACGATGTTGACATCGAGCTTGCCGCGCATCGTCGCGAGCCGCTCGCGCGCCACGCGCAAGAACCCCTCGGTGTCGGTGAGCCCATGGCGGAGCGCGATGGTGAGCCCGCGCTGCCAGGCGGTGACCTCTTCGGCGAGCACGGCGCGCTGCTCGTCGGCGGGGCGACCGCGCCACTTCTCGGCGCTCGCGGTCACCGCGCGCGCGTACGCCTCCGGGCGGCCGGCGCCCTGCGCCTCGGCGTGGCCGAGGATGTGCGCGAGGGTCGCGAGCCGATCGACGCCCGTGAGCCGGATGCTGACGCGGATCTGGACGACCGGATCGGCCGGCGTGAAGGTGGCGTTGCGACCCTTGAGCGAGAGCCGGGACACGAACCGAACCTGGAGCGGCGCCGCGTCCGCGACGATGCGCTCGATGATGCTGTCGTTGTCCATCGCTGCACTGTGGCACGATCGCCGGCAGTTGGGCGGGTTTGCACCACCTGCTAAAAAAGTAGCAGGTATAACTTGCTAAGAAATTAGCAGCTGGTATCACCGGGTCGTGGTCAAAGCCGATCCGGCGAAGCTGACGCGGCGCGAGCGCGCCATCATGGACATCCTCCACCGGCGCAAGCGCGCGACCGTGCACGAGGTGCTCGCCGAGCTCGACGAGCCGCCGAGCTACTCGGCGGTGCGCGCGCTCATGCGCCTGCTCGAGGAGCGCGGCCACGCCAAGCACGTGCAGGAGGGGATGACCTACATCTACTCGCCCGTCGTCTCCGGCGCCGATGCGAAGCGGTCCGCGCTGGCGCACGTCGTGCGCACGTTCTTCGGCGGCTCGGTGGAGCAGGCGATGGCCGCGCTCGTCGATTCGTCGAAGACGAAGCTGTCGCGCGAGGAGCTCGATCGCATGAGCGATCACATCGCGCGGGCGAAGAAGGAGGGGCGCTGATGATGGCGGACCTGCTGCTCTCGAGCGCGCTCCGCGTGGCGCTCGTGCTCGCGGTCGGGCTCGCGGCTTCCGGGCTGCTGGCGCGGGCCGCCGCGACCACCCGCCGCCTCGTCCTCGTGATGACGTTCGGCGCCGCGCTCCTCGTGCCGCTGGTGGCGGCGGTCGGGCCGCGCTGGAGCGTCGATGCACCGGCGGCGTGGGTCGGCCTCGCGCACGAGTCCGCGACGGAGACGGCGACCGCGGGGCCCACGGGCGACGGGGCCACGATCGGCGGGCCGGCCGCGATGGCGCCGGGTCCTGCCCGCCCCGCGTCCGCCGCGCTGGTGTCCCCAGGAGCGCTCGGAGCGCTCGGGGCGCTCGGCGGGCTCGCGTGGCTGGTCGGCGCGGCCGCGCTGCTCGCCCGCGCGGTCGCATCCCGGCTGCGGGCCCGTGGCCTCGTGCGGCGCGCCGCTCCGGTGGAGAGCGCCACCTGGCTCGCCGCGCTCGGCGAGTCGCCCGCGACGCTACGCGTCTCGACGGAGATCGACTCGCCGTTCGTCACCGGCCTCGGCCGCGCGACGATCGTGATTCCCGCCGACGCGCTCACGTGGTCGCGCGAGCGGTGCTGCCTCGTGCTCGCTCACGAGCTCGCGCACGCCCGTCGGCGCGACGTGCTCGCGCAGGCCGTCGGCGACGTCGTGTGCGCGCTGCACTGGTTCAACCCGCTCGCGTGGCTCGGCGCGCGCCGGCTGCGCGACGTCTGCGAGGTCGCCGCGGACGACGCCGTCCTCGGCACCGGCGTGCGCCCGTCGCGGTACGCCGAGGAGCTCGTCGCCGTCGCGACCGCGCTCGCCTTGCCGAGCGCGGCGCTCGCGATGGCGGACCGCTCGTCGCTCGAGCAGCGCGTGACCTCGATCCTCGCCGCGCGCTTGCGGCGGGCTCCGCTCGCGGCGCGCGGGACCGGCATCGTCCTCGCGCTCGGCGTTGCCTTCGCGGCCGCGGCCGCGTGTGCGTCCCCGCAGGACGCCACGCGCACGCCCGACGCCGGCGGACGGCCACCGCGCGGCCCGGCGACCGACGCGGCGTTCCAGCGCGCCGTCGACGCCGAGCTCGCCGCCCTCACGACGGCGTGGTCGCCCGTGCTCGCGACGATCGTCGTCCTCGATCCCGCGACCGGCGAGATCCTCGCGAACGCAGGCAGCAGGAGCGGCAAGCCCGCCGACGCCGCCACGACCGTCGCGCTGGCCCCGGGCTCCACGCTCAAGCCGATCCTCATCGCGGCGGCGCTCGAGCAGCGCGCGATCACGGTCGACCAGAAGTTCGATTGCGCCGGGCCGCGGCTCTACGGAGCGCGCGCGATCCGCGACGCGTCGCCGAACGGGACGCTCGATGTCGCGCACCTGCTCGCCGTCTCGTCGAACACCGGCGCCTCGAAGATCTTCGATGCGCTCGGCGGTGAAGACTACCTGACGACGCTCCAGCGCTTCCACTTCGGCGCGGGCCCGGGCGCCCTGCCGGCGCGCGTCGCGACCGGGAGCTACGAAGGTGCCGAGCTCGCGATCGGCGACAGCATGACGGCCACGCCGCTCCAGATGGTGGCCGCCTACGGCGCGCTGGCCGCGGACGGCGTCTATCACGCACCCACGCTCGAGCACGGCGCGGTTCCCGGCGAGCGGCTCGTCTCGTCGGAGACCGCGGCCGCCGTCCTGGCGTTGCTCGAGACCGCGGTGAGCGACGAAGCCGCGACCGGGCGCGCGGCGCGCGTCGACGGCGCGCATGTCGCGGGCAAGACCGGCACGGCCGGTTGGATCGAGGGCGGGCGCGCGGTGACCTACGCGAGCTTCATCGGCATCGCCGACCTCCCGGAACGCCGCGTCGTGATCCTCGTCGGCGTCGTGGCGCCGCGAGAGGACATGTCAGGCGGCAAGGTCGCGGCCCCGGCGTTCGCGCGGATTGTCAGCCGCGTCCTTCACCACGAGTGATCAGCGCGGACGGGCGCGCCGTGACGCGCCGCCGTCGTCCATCGCCAGGATCTCGGCCCCGTCACGCGCGAGGAGCTGCTTGAGCAGCGGGTGCTGGAACTGCCGCTCGACCGTGATCGCGTGGAAGGTCTCGAACAGGCCCGGCACGACGCACAGCTCCGACAGGACGCCGCTGCGCAGCTCGTCGCGGACCACGACCGACGGCACGAGCGCATCCGCGCCGGTATCGCGCGCGAGGAGCCGCAGCGTGGCCATGTCGTCGACCTCCGCGAGGACCGCGATCGTCACGCCGAGCTGTTCGCACAGCGCGTCGAATTCGCCGCGGATGGCGCTATCGGGGCCGGGGAGGATCATGGGCGCCGCGCCGAGGTCCGCGGGGAACCGGAACGCCCGCGCTCGCCGACGGCCCACGATGCTGACCCGCTGCTGGGCCACCCGTCGGCTCCGCCACGGCCGGCCCGCCTCGCGCCGGACGGGGCGATTGGCGAGCACCAGGTCCAGCTCGTGGCCGGCGAGCCGCGCGAGGAGATCCGACGTCGCCCCGGAGACGAGGCGAAGCGTGACGTGGGGCTCGGCCAGGAGCGGCTTGACGAACGACTCCTGGAAGTTTCTCGACAGCGTCGCGACGGCGCCGATGCGGAGGACCTCCTCGCGCGGCCGGCCCGACCGCACGGTCGCCACGAGCTCGTGGCCCGTCGCGAAGATCGCCTCGGCGTAGCCGAGCACCACGTGCCCCGTCTCGGTGAGGACGAGTCGGCGGGCCTCGCGCCGGAACAGGGCCGCGCCGAGCTGAGCCTCGAGCTGCCGGATCTGCGCCGACAGCGCGGACTGGGACACGCGCAGCCGGGCCGCGGTCCGCGTGAGGTTGCCGTCGGTGGCCACGGCCCAGAAGTAGCGGAGGTGATGAAAGTTCAGGAGCTCGCTCGTCACAGTGTTCTTCTAGAAAGAACGATATCAGCATAATTATGTCTTTTTAAAGAAGAACGCGGATCGCTAGGGTGCGCGCATGTACGTACCGACGTGGGGGCCCGTCGTCCCACTCCTCGCGATGGCCATCCCCGCCGGGCTCGGCCTCGGCGTTCTGTTCGCCTCCTGGCCCAACCCGTTTCGCGCGGCGACCGTCGCCACCGGCCTGGGCCTCGGGCTCAGCCTCGCGGTCGCGATCGGCGGCTTCGCGACGCCCGGCGGCAGCCCGGTGGCGCCGGGGCTCGTCGCGGCGGCCACGAGCGTCGACGGGCTGATCCGGATCGACGCCGTGACGCGCGTGATGCTGGTGCTCATCGCCCTCATCGCCGTCGTCATCGTCCGCTACTCGCGGTCGTACCTCCGGGGGGATGCAGGGCAGCTGCGCTATGTGCGCGCGCTCCTGACCACGCTGGCCGCGGTCACCATCCTGGTGCTCTCCAACAACTTGCTCGTGATCGCGCTCGCGTGGCTGGGCACGAGCCTCGCGCTCCACCGGCTCCTCACGTTCTATCGGCACCGGCCGCAGGCGCTCGTCGCGGCCCACAAGAAGTTCCTCGTGAGCCGGCTCGCCGATCTGTGCATGCTCGGCGCGACCGGCCTCGTCGGGGCCTCCGCGGGGAGCTTCGATCTCGACGTCGTGACGGCGTGGGCGCAGGCCCCCGGGCCGCCGCCGGCGAGCCTGCCCCTCGCGGCCGTGCTCCTCGTGCTCGCGGTCTGCCTCAAGTCCGCGCAGCTGCCGTTCCACGGCTGGCTGCTCCAGGTCATGGAGGCCCCGACGCCGGTGTCGGCGTTGCTGCACGCCGGGATCGTGAACATCGGCGGCTTCGTGATGATCCGCATGGCGGGGATGATGGCGCACGCGCCGCACGCGCAGGGCCTCCTCGTGATCATCGGGACCGTCACGGCCGTCGGGGCGGCGCTCGTGATGACGACCCGCGTGAGCATCAAGGTCGCGCTCGCCTGGTCCACCTGCGCCCAGATGGGGTTCATGCTGGCGGAGTGCGGCCTCGGCGCGTGGCACCTCGCGCTGCTGCACCTCGTCGCGCACTCGCTCTACAAGGCGCACGCGTTCCTCGCGTCGGGCTCCGTCGTGGAGACCTGGCGCGTGGGGGCGCTGTCCCCGCCGCGCGAGCCTGCCTCGCTGGCCCGGCTCGTCGGGGTCTCGGCGCTCGTGCTCGCGAGCGTCGCGGCGAGCGTCGCGGCGGGCCATGCGCTGCTCGCCGGCGCGGAGGCGCCGAGCCCGACGCTGCTACCGCTCACGATCGTGCTCGGGCTCTCGGTCACGCCGCTCGTCGTGCGTGCGCTCGAGGGCGGCGCGCGGTCGCTGCTCGGCGCGATCCTGCTCGGCGCCGGCGCGGGGGCCGCCTATGCCGGCGGCCACGCGGTCGCCGGTCATCTCCTCCAGGTCCCGGAGCCCCCGCGCATACCGCTCACCTGGATCATCGTGGTCGCGGGCTTCGGCGTGCTGTTCGTCGTGCAGATGATCGTCGAGGCCCGCCCGGGTGGGCGGCTGGCGCGCGCGCTCCATCCTCTGCTGTTCTCGGGGTTCTACCTCGACGAGCTCTTCACGCGCGTGACCTTCCGGCTGTTGCCGCCCCGGCTCGCGCCATCTCCGGCCCGACCCGCGAGGAGCGCGTGATGTCCGGTCTGGCCCGCGACGAGCTCGACGCGGTCATCGCGCAGGCGTGCTCGGACATCGCGCCGACCTGGCCGCTCGACCGGTTCATCGCGGTCAACCCGTTCTGGGCGATGGTCGAACAGCCTCTCCCGGCGGTGTCCGCGAGGCTCGCCGCGCTCTCCGGGGCCCGGCTCCTCATGCCGCGGGCCTGGTTCCGGGAGGAGTGGCGCCAGGGCCGCCTCGGCGACCGCGATCTGGAAGACGCGATCGCCGAGCGCGAGGCGTCCGTCACCGTCGCCGACCTCCACGCGCTCCTCGCGAGCGACGAGCCGATCCCGCCGCGCCGCGCGCGCGTGATGGACGTCGCCGATTCGACGCGTGATCTCGAGCACGAGGTGTCGTGGCGCGACTTCATCACCCACAGCTCGAGCCAGTTCTGTGCGGCCTACTTCGACGACGGCCAGGCGCGGCTCGGGCCGGACCGCGCTGGCGGGCTGTACGCGAGCTGGCAGCGCCACGTCCGGCACGACCGCAGCCCGGTGCTCCTCCTGGGTGCGCGCGAGATCCTCGAGACGGCGCGTGCGTTGCCCGCCACGGCGCGCGAGATGATCGCGGTGGCGCTCGAGGCGCTCGGGATCCCGGCGACCGAGCGCCGGGCGTACCTCACGGGTTTGCTCCTGGACCTCAACGGCTGGGCCGCGTGGTGCGCCTATCTCCGCTGGACGGCCCGGCTCGCGGGCGACGAGGACGACCATGTCGTGGACCTGCTCGCGATCCGCATCGCGTGGGAGTGGCTGCTCGTCGCGGGCGACCGGGGTTCTGGCGCGCTCGCGGCGAAGTGGCAGCGGGCGATCGCGACCTGGGGGGAGATCGACGTGGCGGCCGGGGGAGCGCAGGCGAATGATTGGCTCCTGCAGCGGGCGGCCGAGATCGCCTGGTCTCGCGAGGTCTGCCGGCAGCTCCCGGACGGACTTCGCCCGACGGAAGCGGCCGCGGACATCGCCGTGCAAGCGGCGTTCTGCATCGATGTTCGCTCCGAGGTCTTCCGCCGCGCCCTCGAGGCGCAAGATCCTCGCGTGCAGACGATCGGCTGCGCGGGGTTCTTCGGGATGCCGATCGAGTACGCGCCGGTCGCGGCCGCCGGGCCCCGACCTCACTTGCCGGGCCTCCTCGCGCCGCGCTTCCGCGTCACGGACTGCGGCGTCCCGGCGGATCTCGCGCCGCGGCGGGCGGGGCGGCTCGCGCTCGCCTCTGCCTGGCGGAGCTTCAAGACCGGGGCCCTGTCGAGCTTCGCGTTCGTCGAGTCGGTCGGGGTCCTCGTGGGCGGCAAGCTGATCGCCGATGCGCTCGGGTGGAGCGGGCCGACCGCCGCCGAGCGCGCCGGGCTGTCGCGCGCCGAGGACGAGGGGCGACGGCCGCGGCTGACGGGCGCCGCCGGCGGCGGCGGGCTCGGCGTGGAGGACCGCTGCGCGCTCGCCGAGGGCATGCTCCGCGCGATGAGCTTGACGCGCGGCTTCGCGCGGCTCGTCGTCCTCGTGGGGCACGGCAGCCAGACGCGCAACAACCCCCACGCCGCCGGCCTCGATTGCGGTGCCTGTGGCGGCCAGCCCGGCGATGTCAACGCGCGGGCGGCCGCCGCGCTGCTCAACGAGCCCGAGGTGCGCCGCGGGCTGGCCGAGCGGGGCATCGACGTCCCGGCGACGACCCGGTTTCTCGCGGGCGGTCACGACACCACCACCGATCGCGTCACGCTTCACGAGCTGGCGGAGCTGCCGGCCTCGCACCGCGACGACGTCGCCGCGCTGCGTGGCTGGCTCGCGGCCGCGGGGGCCGAGGCGCGCCGTGAACGCGCCCCCCGGCTCGGCATCGCCGCGGGCTCCGACGAGGCCCTCCGCGCCGCCATCGACGAGCGCGCGCGCGACTGGGCGCAGGTGCGGCCGGAGTGGGGCCTCGCGAACAACGCGGCCTTCATCGTCGCGCCCCGCGCCCACTGTCGCCACCTGAACCTCGCCGGTCGCGCGTTCCTGCACGACTACCGGTCCGCCGACGACCCGGACCTCGCGATCCTCGAGCTCATCATGACCGCCCCGATGGTCGTGACGCACTGGATCAACCTCCAGTACTACGCCTCCACCGTCGATAACCTCCGCTACGGGAGCGGCAACAAGGTCCTGCACAACGTGGTCGGCGGGCACCTCGGCGTGTTCGAGGGGAACGGCGGCGATCTCCGCATCGGCCTGCCGCTCCAGTCGCTGCACGATGGCGACCGGTGGGTGCACGCGCCGCTCCGCCTCAGCGTGTTCATCGAGGCCCCCGGCGCGGCGATCGAGGTCATCCTTCGCAAGCACGACAAGGTGCGCGCGCTCGTCGACAACGAGTGGCTCCACCTGTTTCAGATCGACGCCGAGGCGCGGCTCGTCCGCGCCTATCGCCGGGGGCGGTGGGTAGACGCGTCCCCGACCACACCCGCGCCCTGAATGATGAGGCGCGTCGGCCGCGACGCCGGCTGCTACCCTCGCTGCATGTCACGCATGCTGCGGGGGCTTGTTGCCTCGGTGTTGCTCGGCGGATGCACGGCGACCTCGCCGTCACCAACGCCCGCCGAGGGCGCGGCGAGCCCGTTGCGCTCGCGGATCGCTCGGGTGCCGCGCGGCGCGTTCGTCGCGCCCGCCGCGACGGCGACGGCCTCGGCCCGCGCGCTGGTGACGCGCCTGGCCGCGGAGCGCTGGGACACCGGCGAGCTCGCCGAGCTGCAGCCGCGCGGCGAGATCGCGGTCGGCGGCGGGACGCTCGTGCGGCTCGAGCAGCAGATCGATGGGCTCCCTGTCGAGGCGGGCGAGCTGCACGTGCTGGTCGAGCCGTCGGGCGCGCTCGTCGCGGCGTCGGGCGTGCCGATCCCGGCCGGCATCGCGCGAGACGTCCCTCGCTTCACGGGCAGCGACGTCGAGGCGATCGCGCGCGCGGTCGCGGCCGTCGCGCCCGCCACCCGGGTCCAGGCGGGGCCCGGGCGCTCGCGCGTGCGGCGCGTGTGGCACCGCGATGGCGACGGGCTGGTGGCGGCGTGGCTCGTCGAGGCGTATCTCGAGGATGGCGACGCGGTCCGCGTGGTTACGGCGGCGTCTGATGGTCGCGTGCTCGCCCGCCGCTCGCTCGTCGAGGCAGACGCGTTCGCGTACCGCGTGTGGGCCGACGGCGCGCCCGACTTCCACCCGCACGACTCGCCGAACGCAGACTTCGTTCCGTATCCGCACCCGACGCTCCAGGACGACTATCCGGGTCGGCTGCCGTCCGCGCTGGTCACCGTCCAGGGAGCGAACCACCCGGCGGGCGGCGGCTCGTCCGATCCGTGGCTGCCGGCCGGCGCGACGGAGACGAACGGCAACAACATCGACGCGTACGACGACCTGAACGCACCCGACGGGCTCACGGCGGGCGACTTCCGCGCGTCGGTCACCGCGCCGGGCATCTTCGACCGCAGCTACGACTTCACGCAGGGCCCGCTCGTCTCGCCGGATCAGCAGAAGGCGTCGATCACCGCGCTGTTCTTCACGCTGAACTACATGCATGACTTCTGGTACGACGCGGGCCTCGTCGAGACGGCTGGCAACGCGCAGGCCTCGAACTATGGCCGCGGCGGCATCGAGGGCGACGTGCTCCACGCCGAGGCGCAGGACTCGGCGAACGATGGCCAGCGCAACAACGCGAACATGACGACCCCCGATGACGGGATGTCGCCGCGCATGCAGGTCTACGTGTGGACGGGCGGCGATCACCACACGTTCACCGCCGGCGGCAAGCCGGTCACGGTGTCGACGGCGGGGTTCGGACTCGGGACGTACACCGTCACCGGCGCCCTGGTCGCCGACACCACCGGGTGCAGCGCGCTCGGCGCCGCTGCGAGCGGCAAGGTCGCGCTCGTCGATCGCGGCACGTGCTCGTTCAAGCAGAAGGCGGCGAACGCGCAGGCCGCGGGCGCGATCGGGCTCGTGATCGCGGACAATCAGGCGTCGAGCACCCCGCCCCCGCTCGGCGACGACACGACGATCACCACGGCCATCACGATCGCCGTGATGGGGGTGTCGCAGGCCGACGGGGCCGCGCTCCGGGCGGAGCTCGCAAGCGGTGCCACGCCGGTGACGATGGCGCGCCAGCAGGATCCGGATCTCGACGGCAGCCTCGACGCCACCGTCATCGCGCACGAGCACGGGCACTATCTCCACCACCGGCTGTCGCAGTGCAACACCACGATGTGCGGCGCGATGAGCGAGGGCTGGGCAGACTTCTCGGCCCTGATGATGACGGCGCGCGCCGGTGACGACTTCGTGCACGGGGAATTCCCGCTGGCGCAATACGCCACGCGCTCGTTTCCCAATCCTGGATACTTCGGGATCCGGCGGGTCCCGTACTCGGCGGACCTCGCGATCGATCCGCTGACGTTCATCGACATGGCGGCGGGGCAGGCGCTGCCGACAACGGCGCCGCTCTCGGGCGGCGGCGGCGCCAACTCCGAGGTCCACAACGCCGGCGAGATCTGGGCCACGATGTTGTGGGACGTCTACACGCAGGTGCAGGCCGAGGTCGGCGACTTCGACGCGGCGCGGACGCGGATGGCGAAGGACGTCGTGGCCGGCCTGCTGCTCGCGCCCCCCGACGCGACGCCGACCGAGATGCGCGACGCGCTGATCGCCGCGGCCGGCGCGGCGGTGCCGGGCGACGATCGGTTGTTCGCCACCGCGTTCGCGCGGCGCGGCCTCGGCAGCTGCGCGATCCCGCCAGCGCGCGACTCCGTGGACTTCACGGGGATCGTGGAGAGCACGATCCTCGACGGGAACCCGGTGCTCTCCGCGGCCGTGGTCGCGGACGCGAGCTGCATGGCGGACCAGACGCTCGACAGCGGGCAGAGCGCGACGCTCACGGTGGCGCTCGACAACGCCGGGTTCGATCCGGTGGACGGCGTGGCGGTCGCGGTGACCTCGGCCACGCCGGGGCTGACGGTGACGGTCGACACGGCCGATGTCGGCACGCTCGCGCCGGGCGACCACCGCGAGCTGATGCTCGTCGCGCACTACGACGCCGGCAGCGGCTCGGGGACGCCGGTGGCGGGCGAGATCGACGTCCACGTCACCGCGACGAACGGCTGCAACCCGAGCATCGTGCAGAAGGTGCCGCTGCGGCTCGACGTCGACGACACGATCGACGGCGAGCGTGACGATCACTTCGACACGGCGCGGTCCGCGTGGACGGCGAGCTCGGCGACGGCGTGGCAGCACGTGCATCCGACGGCGCTCGACGGTGCCTGGCACGGCGCGGATCTCGGGCAGGCGGGCACGAGCTCGCTCGCGTCGCCGCCGCTGGACGTGGATGGCGATCGCGACTTCACGGTGACGTTCACGCACCGCTACTCGTTCGAGTACTCCAACGCGACGGCGTGGGACGGCGGCGTGATCGAGGTGTCGACGGACGACGGCGCGACCTGGGTCGATGTCTCGACGCTCGCGAGCCCGGGCTATGGCCCCGACAAGCTGGGCGATCAGGCGGGGAACCCGCTCGCGGGCCGCGTGGGCTACACGCACCAGAACCCGTCGTATCCCGCGACCGACGAGGTCACGCTGGCGTTCGGCCGCAAGCTCGCGGGCAAGACCGTGCGGCTGCGCTTCGCGGTCGGCACCGACCAGGCCCAGAGCGCGGCCGGCTGGGACATCGACGACGTGCTGATCTCCGGCATCTCCAACGGGCCGTTCGGCGCTGCGCGGCCGAGCACCGGCACCTGCGAGGCCCACGGGATCCTCGCGCCCGAGGAGGGCGCCGGGTGCTGCAACGCGGCGCCGCTGTCGCGCGGGACCGTCGCGGCCGTCGCGCTGGTGGGCGGCCTGCTGCTGCGGCGCCGCCGGCGGCGGCTCGTGCCGTCTCGAGCGAGCCGGGCTACTTGAGGGCGTCGTTCACGTCCTTCTCGGCCGCGTCGAAGCCGTTGTCGACGTCCTTGGTGAACGTGTCCCAATCGGCGGCGGCGTGGGCCTTGGCGGCATCGACCTTCGCTGCGAGCTCGGCGCGGCGCGTGGCGAGCGCGGCGGCGGTCTGCTTGGACTTCGCGTCCCCGCGCGCCTGGAGCTGCTGCATCTTCAGGTCGAGCTTCGCGAGGCGGTCCTTGACGGTGATCGTGTACTTGTCGCGTGCGGCCGCGAGGTCGGTCTTCGCGGCGGCGAGGTCGCCCTCCGCCTTGTCGAGCTCCTTCACCGAGGCTCCCTTGTCGGTCATCGTCTTGTCGTAGTCCTTGCGCTGGTCCTTCACCTGGTCCGCGGTGGCCGTCACCTCGGCGGCGGCCTTGTCGGTGTCGTCCTGCTTCTTCTTGCACGCCCCCGTGGTCAGCGCGGCGGCCACGCAGGCAATCCAGATCATCTTGGTCATGGCCCGGTGCTTAGCAACGACGGTGCCGCGACCCCGACGCGCTCGGAGACGCCTCCGGGCGCTGACCGGGCTCACGCGCTCGGTGGTGCGGTAACGCGCGCCAACCGCGGATCAGCGCAGCCAGGCCAGCATGCTGCGGGCGGACAGCGCGGCCGGGTCGAGCCGCGGCCCCGACCACGCGATCTTCGACAGGAGCGCGCCGCTGGGCGCCGCCACGAACCGCGCATCGAGGTTCCGGATCAACGGCAGCGGGGCCGGGGGCCGCCCGTCACTCATCCTGGGCTCCGGCCGGCGCGCGCGCGAGGACCTCGCGGACGGCGTCCACGCCGCGCACGCCCGAGGTCAGCGCGTCGTCCACCGTCTTGCGGCGCCCGTGGCCGGTGATGATGAAGGAGCACGAGCCCCCGCCCGCCGAGCCACACGCCACCTCTCGGCCCACGAGCCGCCGCCCGGCCACGTGCCCGATGACAGCGCCGAAGATGCCCGCGAGGAGCGGGCAGGCGAGATCCGCGATCGGGTCCGGCGCGCTCGCGCGCCCGCGCGGCGCCGCCTCCGCGAGCATGCTGCGCGACATCTGGATGACGAGCAGGCCGTCGCGGATGGCCACGAAGTCGAAGGTCGCGCGGCCCATGCCCTGCTGCGCGAGCCGCCGCGACAGCATCGCGGCGAAGTCGTTCATCGGGAGCTCGCCCACGCTCTGGCCGCTCCGCTCGATCGCTTCATTCTCGAGGTCGATCGCGAGCCGCCGGCCGTACTGCACGCCCCACTCGGCGCAGAACATCTGCCAGGTCCCCGGCGCCAGCTGGTCGCACGTCGCGCGGAGCGCCGCAAAGAAGGCCCACGGCACCTCGACGATCCGTCGCTCGACAGGATCGCGGCGGACGCCCCGCGTCAGCTCGTCGGGCGCCAGCTCGCGCTGCTGGATGGCGAGCTGATCCGCCGCGACCGGCCGCGCCGGGCCCACGCGCATCCGATTGATGAGCAGATAGAACCGCGGCGCGCCCGGCGGCCGCACGATCTCGACCTCGACTTCCTGGGCGCCGAACTTGAAGTCGAAGATGAAGGGGAAGCGCGCGAGGCTACCGGTGGCATCGGACGCGACGCCCTTGCGGAACTGCCCCTCGAACACCTCTCCGCGCGTGCAGCGCGCGACTTCGGTGAAGAAGCCGCGGCCGAGCACCTGGTTGCGGTCGAGGCGCGCGAACTGCGCCTCGTAGAGGTTGTAGCGCAGGATCGTGCCTTCGCGATCGAGCCCGATCACGCCGAACGGGAGCGTGTCGAGCTCCTGGTCGGTGCGCTCGTCGATCGTGAGCACGTCGAACGTGTTGCGCATGGCCGCGGACGGGATCAATTCGAGCATGGTGGGGTCAACTCTCGGTCAGCTTCTTGCGGATCAGCGCGGCGAACGGGGACAGGGTGAGAACGCCCGGGTTCGGGCGCGGCGGGGGCGGCGGCGTCCCCGCGCCCAGGCCCTGCGCGAGCCAGGCCGCGAGCGCGGTCCGGAGCTCGGTCGCCGAGCCGATGCGGTCCGCGGGCGCCTTGCGGAGACCGCGCGTGACGATCGCCCAGAGCCGGCCGTCGAAGTCAGCGACATCGGTGGGGTAGGACAGCGGGAGCTCGATCACCTGCTGCGCGGTGCCGGCGAGGTCGGCGCCGGAGAATGGCATCCGGCCGGTGACGGTCTCGTACAGGCTGACGCACGTCGACCAGATGTCGGTCCGCTGGTCGCAGGCCTGGCCGGTCAGCTGCTCGGGCGCCATGTACACCGGCGTCCCGGCGAGATCGACGTGCGCCCCCGCGCCCGCGATGGGGACGGCGATCCCGAAGTCGATCAGCGTCGGGGCCTGGCGGCCTCCGCGAGCGACGAGGAGCACGTTGTCTGGCTTGATGTCCCGGTGAACGATGCCGGCGGCATGCGCGGCCTCGAGCCCCGTCAGCAGCTCGACGAACAGGGCGACGCCCTCGCGGACCGCGAGCCGACCGTGCTCCAGCCGCGTGGCCAGGCTGGTACCGACGAGCACGTCCATCGCGAGGTAGCCGACGCCGTCGGCGGTGACGCCCGCGTCGTGGACGGAGACGATCGCGGAGTGGTGCAGGCTGGCGAGCAGCTTGGCCTCGTGGAGGAGGCGCACCCGCATCTCACCCCCCACGCGGACGAGCTTGAGCGCCACCAGCCGATCGAGCGTCGCGTGCCGCGCCTCCCACACCTCGCCCATGCCGCCCTTGCCGAGCAGCCGCAGCAGGGTGTAGCGCTGGTCGATCGTGGCGCCCGCCCGGAAGTTGTACCCGGCGGCCTGCTGCGGCTGGGTCTGGTCGTCCGGGAAATCGCTAGCCCGCATCGGCCCTACCGACGGTAGCAGGTGGCCCAGAACGGGCAAGGGCAGGTCGCGACGAAGGAGGGCCGCGGCGGCGACCGGCCCGGGGCGTGCGCGACGAAGCCGTGACGCTGCCGGTGCCGGTCAACTTTGCGACCGCGGTGCGGATCGGGCCGCGCGGCGGGGTTCGTTCGGTCGAGGAGTTACCGGACGTCCGGTGGCTCAAGAAGTGCGAGCGGGGGGACTCGAACCCGACGAAGACCGTGAGTATTCAACTTGAATCACGTGGCCTTGCAGCAGTCTTCGTAGGTTAGCTCGATCCCCTGTCCGCCTCCGTCTGGCCTGATCCGGCCGGATCGGCTGCGGCGTGGCAAAATCCACCCCCGCGCACAACCAACGATCTTCGGGCCCGGCTTGGTCAAGGTCAGGCTCAGGCGGTCTGGACCTGATCGAATGCGAGTGCCGGCAGCGACGGCGGCGCGATGTCGATCACGTCGTGACGTACGACGAGGTGATAGGAGCCGTCGCTCGCACGCACGAGCGTCGCCCTGCGTTGCAGCCGTGCGGCGCGCTGCGGTAGTGCGCCGATCGCGATCGTCGGGGGCAACTCGGCACGCGCGACCAGCGGTTGGCCGGGAATCGCGGCAAGCGCGAGCTCGAGGCCCATCGCGCCGGTGTGCAGACGATAGGGATGGCACGTCGCCGAAATGTCCGGGCCGAGCGTGTACACGAGCGTCGAGCCCGCCGCAGGGGCGAGCGGGGCGGCGGACGGCGGCGCGCGACCGACACCGTCCTCGCCGAGAATCGTGCGATCGATCGCCCAGAGCACATTGGCGACGGCATCGCTCGCGAAATCGATCGCATCGACGACTGGCCCCACGAGCGCGCTGACGGTCGGCGCGATCAAGACGAGCGGCCCCGGCAGCGAGGCGTCTCGCGCGAGCTCACAGAAGTGCCAGGCCGCGTTCGGGCCGTCGAGGTCGGTCGTCGGCGAGACGAGCTGACGCACGCCGAACGTGTCGGTCACGACGTGCGACAGCACGCGCGCGACCGAGCCGGTGCGTAGCTCGATCGGCACGACGAGCCAGTCATCGGCGAACGTGAGCCCGAGCTCGATCATCAACAGCCGCCCGACGTCGCCCGGGCCGGCTGTCACGGCGGGCCAGATGACCGCGCCGTCCTCGAGATCCCAGTAACGTCGAGCGGGTGCGCCGCGGTAGCGGACGTGCGACGGCAGCGCGGTCGAGACGATCGGCGCGGCAGGCATCGGCGGTGTCGCGTCCAGAGGCAGCGCGTCGACGTCGGTCCACGTAACCGTGCCGCCATCGTGACGAGGGGCGACGAGCCGCGTCGAACCGGCACGCGCCTCGAACGCGTAGGCGAGCTGATCGGAGCGCCAGGTGCCTTGGCTCGTGCTGCGACGTGCAAGCCAGGCTCGACACGTCGCAGAGACCGAGGCGATGCTCGCGGCATCGAGCCCGAACGTTGCCGGGAAGTCACCAGCGGCGAGGATCGGCGCGATCTCGCCTGCAACGGCATCGCCGTCGGGCACGCGCCCCGCCATCACGGCGGCGTAGCGTCGAGCGGCGGCGTCGAGTGCCGCGGCATCGACCGCGAGCGGATACTTCGAAAGAAACAGCGCCGCGGCCGCCGGTGGGAGCATCGCCCACAACATCCGGCCGTCGCGTGCGCGACGATCGAGGGTGGCGATCGGATCGGCGAGCGCGATCTCCAGCGGCGTGCGAGCGGGGTCGAACGTGCTCCAGCTCGCACCGGCGGCGCGAAGCCCGTCGACGGCCGCGACGTCGAGCCGCGTGCGCGCAGTGATCGCGGAGCCTGCATCCGCGCCCGACAGCTCGCCGAGCTGCCACTGGCGCGCGAGCAGCCAGAGCGGATCGTGAAGCCTCGCTTCGGCGCCGGCGGCGAGATCCGCGTCGCGCGCGCGCGGCTCGAGCCGGACCCAGCTCGTGATCGACGGTGGCACTATCGGCCTCCGGTGAAGTCAGTCGATGCCGTGTCGTTGGCGAGGTTGATTGCGAAGTAGAGCGCGGGCAGGAAGTGAGCCGCGGTGCCGATCAGATCGCCATCGACGAGTCGCAGCTTGGCGAGCGCGAGCGCTTCGCGCACCGTCGCCTCGATCGCGTCATCGGTCCACGTCGCGACGCTCGGATCCGGCGGCACCGCAAGCAGGATCGCTTGCGGCGGCGCTGCGTGTGGCTGATCGATCTGGAACGCGAGCGCGGTCGTTTGCGTGGCCGCCGGCACGACCTCGCTCCAAGCGTCGACGAAGATCCCAGCGATCGGCTGCGCGAGATCGACGCCGAGCGGCGCGTGGATCGCGAAGCTGCGGCGCGCGGTCGGTGGCGAGGCGTCGGCGAACACCGCGCGGCCGATCCACGCCGAGCCGGCGCGATGGGGTAGCTGCGCGACACGCAACGCCGGCGCAGGATCGCCGCTCACGACACCTGCCACGAACACCGCGCGCTCGAACGCCGCCGCCTCGCCGCGGCTCGCGCCGATCTGCGCGAGCCACGTTGCTGGCTCGCTCGGGTCCAGGACGAGCGACGCCTGCTCCGCGAAGCTCTGTGCAATCGCGGTCGTCGCGAGCTGGAACCGCGGAACGGCGAGCAGTTCGTCGCCGTACAAGATGCGAATTCGCGCGAGCGCACGCGTGGCGCGATCGGCGAGCGCCGGCGACGCCGGGGCCAGCGCGGCAAGCCGAGCTTGACGGGCAGCGAGTGCCGCGGTGGCTCGGGTGACTTGTGCCGGCCATTGCGTGGCGTCGATGGCGGGAATCGCGCCGACCACGCCGAGCGCGACCGCGGCGCGCAACCCGGTGGCCGGATCGCTCGCGAGCAGGCCGAGCGCATCACCGAGCACGCTCTCGCTGCCGCGCGCCTCGAGCTCGGCGATCGGCGCGGCATCGGGATCTGCGGGCTCGCCGAAGTCCGTCGGATCTGCGGCCCGCGCGGTCGTGAACGCGGCGGCGAGCGCGGCGCCCACGAGCATCGCGTCGTCGAACGAGCGCGCGCCGGAGATCCGCGCCGCGTCGATGGCAGTGCCGTGAACGCGATCAAGGATCCACGCGCCGAGCTCGTCGGTCGATGCGAGCCGCACCAGATCGAGCGCGCCGAGCCCGAGCGTGTCGAAGCCGACCACCTCCGACGTCGTACCCACCGTCACGGTCACGCGGTACTGCGCGGCGGCGCCGAGCACGCTCGCACACCACGCCTCGAGCGCGGGCTCGGCGGTCGCGCGCGGCGTTGCGGTCCATCCGGTCGCCTTCGAGCTCGCCGGCACGAGCGCGAAGATCGCGTGCGTCAGGCCGATGCCGCGGGCCGGCACGTCGATCACGCCGAGCTCGGCCGGCGGCTGCGCGCCGAGCGCGATCGTATCGAGCGTGGCCGCGTTGCGCTCGGGATTGCCGCGCGCGAGCTGATGCACGCTCTCGGCGACGAGCAGATCGCCGAGCGCGTCGAGCGCGTCGTCGTTGGTAGCGACGATCGCCGCGATCGCGGTGGCCTCGGCCGAGCCGGTCGCAGGCAACCCCTGCTGTCCCCACGGGAGCCCGGCACGCGCGCGCGTGGCGAGCACGTAGCCGTCGACCGGCGTGCGATCGGCCGCCGCGGTCGCGGCCCCCGCCACGAGCTCGCGCAGCGGCAACAGGTACGACCACAGCGCCGGCGCGGTGGAGGCCAGCAGCGCGCGCTCGACGCGCCGGCCGAGCACGGCGCCGAGCGAATCGCCGGCGCGCACGGCGTCGAGGATCTCGGTGGCCGACCGCACCCGGCTCGATCGCAGATCGATCGCGAACGAGGTCGCGGCATCGCCGCGATGAGCCACGTAGCCGCTGCGCAGGATCGCGCCGGTGGTCGCGTGATCGAGCGAGGGTGCGTGGATGAAGCCGCCCGGCAGTGACGCGGCAACCAGCGGTGCTGGCTCGCCGGCCGGCAGCGTCGCGACCGGCGTCGCGGACGCACGCGTCACTCCGCTGACGAAGCCGTACGCGCCGATGTAGATACCCGACGGCGTCGCGGCGCGCAGCGCATTGAGGCGCTCGGTGGCCAGCGCGGTGACCCAGGCGTCGAGCCGGTGCGAGCACAGATCGAGCGCTTGCCGTGCGAGCTGGTCGAGTCGGGTCGACGTCGCGCTTGCGAGCGCGGCGAGCGCGGGCCACACCGCGACGAACGCTGGATCGCCCGTCCCCGAGGCCCGCGCGGTATCGAGCGTCGCGCGCTTGGTCGCGTCGAGCCACGTCCACGGCGCCGCGCCGGTCGCAAATCCGATCAGCTCCGGATCGAGCGGCATCGGCGCCGTCGCACGGCGCGCGGCGGCCAGATATGCCGCCATCGCGCCGTGACGGAGCAGGCGATACAACAACGGCGTCGCCGGCGCGAGCTCGGGCGCCGCCCGGATCTGCTCGAGCGTCGCGGCGCCAAGCGTCGCGAGGTAGTTCGGTGACAGCGGATGATCGTCGAGTGTCGCCTGCGCGATCGGTCCTTTGATACTGAAGTGCGAGTCGGCGTAGGTCGCGCGGGCGAGCCGATTGTCGACACCCGCGAGGCGTGCCGCAGTCCAGCCGGCATTCGCGCGCACGGCGTGTGCGGTCCACCACGCGGCGGTCAGCGGATGCTGGATGAAGTCGTAGAGGTGCGTCGCATAGGCCGCGCCGATCACCGAACGTCCGACGTACTCGCTCGACACCGGCTCCATCGCGAGCACGCGCGCGACATCTTGATTGCTTGCTCCGGCAGCGAGCTTCGGAGCCGAACCTGCGGCCGCATCCCACGACGTTCGCAGCGCGCGCAAGATGCCGACGATCGCGGCGTCGCTTGCGGCGTTCTTGTCAGCTCTCCAGCTCGCGAGCGGCGCGATCGGCAGGATCCCGTACGGCGTGCGACCGACGCGAAGCGTGGGCAACGGTCCTGCGCTCCGCACGTGCGCGACGAACAACTGGCGCACGCGCTCGATCGCCGCGGCGGGCAGGGCTGCGCCATCGAGCATCTGTTCGAAGAAGTAACCGAGCGTTGCCGGCCACAACGCGGCGTGCATTGCCTGGGCCTCTGCGTCGGCGACGCTCCATGCCGGCATCGCGCCCGGATCGGCGTGTGCGAGCTGCGTGCCGGGGACGCCGATCGCCGCCGCGATCGCGGCGCCTGCCGAGCCTGCCGGCGCGAGCGAGGCGCCGACTTCGGCGGCGAACGTCGCCTCGGCCGTCGCTCGCTCGGACGACCACGGCGGCACTTCGCCATCGGTGAAGCTCGTGGGCGTGCCCGGCGCGAGCACGCCGAGCCCGTCGGTGTAGTGGTGCGCGTCGAGCAGCGCCGCGAGCGCCGCGGTCTCGGCCGCCGGCGCGCGGTCGCGAACGCCGAACACGACGATGTCGAAGGGGCCGTCTTGTGCGCTGATCGGAATCCTGGCGGCCATGCCGGCGGTGACCGCGGCGTCGAAGTCGGCGAGCCACGCGGTCGCCGGCGCGAGCGTGACCGCGTCGGGCGCGAGCGTGCCCGCGTCGTCGGGTGCGAGCCCGACCGCGAGATCGGGCGTGACCTTCGCGATCGCGGTCCGGATCGGCGCCGCGCCGTCCGGCGTCTGGACCACGATCGTCCAGCGGTCCGGCAGAAGGCGCGCGAGCGCCGCGCGAGACCACGAATCGGGGCGCGACGCGGGCGTTGCAGCATCGGGGAGCTGCGCGAGATACGCGGCGCGCGGTGCGGTCACGGCTCCGACGAGCGCACGCCACGCCGCGAGATCCTTCGCGCTCGCACGCCACGCGGTCCACGCCGCACGCTCGGTAACGGTGAGCTCGGGCTCGTGCGCATCGACGTGAATCTGATCGGGATAGATGCGCACCCACAGCTCGGCGGCCATGAACCGCGTCTCGACGCGGACCGGCAATAGCGCGATCGGCAACGTGGTCGCTAGCGTCATGACACCAACGTCGATGCGTGAATCGCCACGCGCACCGTCGCCCTCAGCCCGATCGCCGCGAGCTGCGCCGCATCGCCACCCCAGCGCAAGCTGCCGAGCGGCCGCTGCGCGAGCGGTCCGTCGACCCGCAGATAGTTGCCGGCGAGATCCGCCGCGGCGACGTCGGACCACGCGATGTCGCTCCAGCTGGCGGGCGTCGCGGTCGCTGATGCGGCGAGGCCGAACCGCGGCTCGTGCGGGTGCTCCGCGATCACGAAGTAGTAGCCGGCAGCGCCGGGCGGCGTGCTCGTGCCACGCGCGGCAGCGACGGTCAGATCGAACCCGAACAACGCGACGTCGCTGCCGAGCGTGGTCGCCACGACGGGCGCGACCGGCGCCGCGCTGCCGACGATGCGTCGCGAGCCCTGCCAGGCGGCGGCGACCGCGTAGACGAGCGCGTTCGGATAGCGCTGCAACACATCGCCGCGCACGGCGAGCACGAGCATGGCCGGCGTCGCGGGCGGCCCGGCGGCGGGCCAGGTCTCGATCGGCGGGATGTCGGCCACGCGCCGCGGCGAGCCGTCCGCGGCGGCTTCGACCCGGCCCCAGAACGTCTGCAGCCACGTGTGACCGAGCGCGCCCGGGAACTGGCGCCACAACAGCTCCCGTGCGAGCTGCTCGTTGGCGCCGACGAGGAACGCGCGCACGAAGTCCGGATCGGTCGCGGCCAACGCGACTCGATTCGAGGCGAGCGACGTGAAGCCCGGCATCACGAGCTCGGGTGAGCTCGCGATGAGCGTCTCGACTAGCGGTTGTTGCAAGACCGGCGTCGCGACGATCGCCGTGAACCCGGTGCTCCCTGTGATCCGCGTGCCCAGGATCGGCAAGATCCCCTGCGCGGCGCTCCACTGCGTCGCGATCGCGGCGCGAATCGATCCGAGTGGACGCGCGGCGGAGAGATCGCCGAGCGGCGGGCGGGTGTCGGGCGTCAGCTCGAGGTGGGTCGTGATGTATTGCTGATGTGCACGCGCGGCGAGCGCGAACTCGTTGATCTGCACGACCGGGCCGCCCTTCGATGGCAGCCTCGGGATCGTTCCCTTCTCGCCGATCGGGATCTGCGCGATGCCGATCGGCAGCGGCTGGACGGCCCGTGAGGACTCGGCGCCGAGCACCGGCTGGCTCGCTAAATTTCGCCGCGTGCCTGCGACCGTGGCGGTCGTGGTCGTGACCGTCAGGCCCGTCCAGTGCGTCGATGCGCTCGCGATCAGCGTCGGCGTCGCGAGTGCAAAGCGGACCGTGGCCTTCGCGGCGATCGATACCGCATCGAACCCGGCCGCGCTCGTCGCCAGAACCTTGGGCGGATCGCCGGTGATCTGCTTCGTGTCGATCTGCGCGAGCAGGTCGCCGGTCGTGGTCGCTGCACTCTGCCGCGTGATCGGACCGGCCGTGCGACCGAGCCGGCGCAAGCTCGCCGACAGCGCGGTCTGCGGCATCGCGCTCGCCGTGATCGTGGCCGCGAGCGTCGCGCTCGGCGTTGCGAGCGTCGGATCGAGCTTCATGCGCGCCGCGAGCGGCCGCGCGATCGCGAGCAGCTCGCCGTCCGACGCGAGCGACCCGAGGTGCGTGTCGCCGAGCCGTCGAGCGAGCTCGCCGGCGAGCTCGCCGAGGTGCAGCGTGTGATTGATGTGCTCGGTGTCACCGGTGGTGCGCCACGCCGCCTCGACGAACGTGTCGACGTCGCCTCGGATCACGTCGGCGCCAGCGCTCGCCGCGATTCGCTGCGCGATGTCCTCGTTGAGCGCGAGCTGCCACGCCGGAGCCGTCGCGAGCACGTCGATGCGCGTCGCCGCCGCGCCATAGCTCGGCGGCGCGAGCTCGAGCGGGTGGCCGACCACGGCCGGGGCGGCAAGCTCGCTCGCGATCGCAGCGTCGATCGCAGCCGCGGCGGCCGGCGGTGCCGGCGGCGTCCAGGCCGGCGAGCGCAGCACGCTGCTCGTGTCGAGCGTCGCGCCGGCGGCCTTCGGCGCGCCCCAGCCCGGCGTCGAGATGTCGATCGCGCGATGGCCGACGCTCGCATCGAGCGGTTGTGGTTTCAGGCGGCGCACGAGCGACGCGAAGTCGCCGTCGGGCCCGGTCGCGAAGCGCCACGCGTAGTAGACGGCCAGCTCGATCGAGGTCTCGGTGCCGGTCCAGGCCGGCGTGGTCGGCACGATGCACGCGATGTACTTCGTCGCCGGCGCGAGCTTGCGCGGCGCGACGAGCCGAGCGCGCGCCGTACCGCTCGAGGTCGCGAACGCCGCGGTGTCGAGCGGCGCGCCTTCGGTCGACAGCGCCTGTGCATGTGCCCAGGCCCAGGCTTGCGACAGCATCGGCAGCTCGTTCGCGGGGCGCGCAGGGGCCGCGATCGACAACGTCTTCGCCGCGAGCGTCACGCCAGGCCCGTCGACCACGACCACGAGCGCGATCCATGGCGTCGCGTGGCCCGACGCATCGGCGGCGCCGCTCGCGAGCCACGGCAATGCGGGGTGCGCGAGCTCGACCGATGGGAACAGGTTCGGCTCGAAGTCCAGCGTGCCATTGCGCGGCACGGTGCGGATCACGGCGCGCGGATCGAGCCCGGTGACATCGGCGGCGCCGTACGTCGCGAGCTGCGCGGTCGCCGACCCGTTCGTGCCGAGCGCGATCGTCGCGGTCTGCCCCCTGCCGCCTAGCAACGCCCCGATCCCGCTGCGCGTCCACGCCACGAACTGATACTCCGCCCCGCCAGCCATCCGGCGACGCTAACATGCTGCTGGGAACGTAGCCGGGTGCGAGGAGTGGATGAGTGTTGCTGCCGCGTTGCCGTGTGTGTTGTTCGATCGTCGCGGCGACCGCTCCACCAGCCCGTCGTCGCCCACGATCACGCGCGTGGTATCGTTGCGCCGTGGCGGGACGTGGAAGGCTCATTCTCGCGGCGTTGCCGTGCTTGCTGGGTTCGCAAGACCCGGGGTGCCCGCCTCCAGCGACCACAGATGAAGTCCTCGACGTCACGGTGGTCGCCGTCGAGCACGCGACGTACTCGTGCGGCGTGACCAAGAGCGAGCAAAATGGCCTGTCGCGCTGCATCGGCGTCTTTTCGGGCTACTGCGACCTCACCTTGCGAGCGCGCGATGGCACGAGCCGGTCCGGACGCTCGACCGGAGAGCCCGTCGTGATCGGCGCCGGCTGGTGCGATCTACCGCTCGGCCGCTACGAGACCACGCTGTGTACCTCGGCCGGGCCACTCACGTGCTCCGTCGATGTCGCCAATGGCGATAGCGATATCGAGCTGTATCCGGTCGGCTCGTTTCCATTTCCACATCGCTATCGCGCCCGTAGCGACTCTGGCGATCTCGTGTTCGACGCGAAACGTGCGGAGCTCGCGGTTGGGGATCGCTTGCGCATAACGCTCCACCGCAACCGATTGCCTGTGCCTCAGCTCGGCTCGTGTGACATCGCGATGGTTCCGCCTCTCGTATCAGCGCGACCTGCTCCACACGGATGCGCAACGTGCGACAGCGGCGAACCCGATGTGCCGACCATGGCGCTCGTCGCGTTCTTGCTGGCGACATGGCGACGGCGGCGGTCGAGATGAGCGTCCAGGTCTTCCCGACACGCAACATCCATCTCGTGAGTGCATTTCCCGATGCGCAGATGAATCTCTCGCTCTGCGCGGACTGGCCGTCGAACGTGTCGCCGCAGGCGTGGACCGACCTGATCAACGGAGCGCACGGTGCCCCCTTGGTCGGTGGCGTGCAGCCTCTGGTCGCGGCCACGCCATACGTAGGAAACGCAAGTCCGACCGGAATCTCGCTGCGCGCCGGAACAATTGGAGCTCAGTTCCATCCATTTGGCGTGGCTATCGGGATCGACCGAGTCTTCGTCGTGGTGCGCGTCGCGACCCACAGCGACATCGCGCGGCTTCACGTGCCGTACGGGGACGTCTACATGTTCGCCGGCACGAACAACTTCGTGCTCACGGTGTTCGCAGACTTCACGGACGGCGAGTCATGGGATGTCTCCGAGCATCCGTATCCGGAGTTCGCCACCGCCGACCATTCGATCGCGACGGTCGATTCGAGCGGTCGGATCACTGCGGTTGCGGCTGGGAATACGATGATCACGATCCAGCCGACCGGCCGGCCCGCGATGAGCGTGCAATGCAACGTTCATGTCGATACGGTCGCGAGCTCGGTTGCCACCCAACGGGTCGTCGTCAAGCCTGGGCGTCAGCCGGCCGCGGCGACGCGAAAGCTGTTTCTCGTGTCGGAGGGTTATACCGATGCCGCGCGGTTCGATAAGCATGCGAGCGAAGTCGCCGACCGGATATTTTCGGAAGCGAACGCGCCGTTTCAGCTGGTCAAGTCGCAATTCTCGGTGACACGGGTGTTCGTGAGATCGGCCGGGGCCGGTGGCATCTCGATTGGCCCGCCGCTCGTCGCTCCGACCGTGGGCAATCGATGGACGATCGACACCGGCGCCCAGGTCGTGACGAACGGCACCTACGCCCCCGCGAGTGTGGGCGCATTCGGATTCATCTACGGCCAGCGCGTGGGCGACGTCGACGGCGTCACGTTCGACGTCGCTCATCCGGTCGTCACCGCACAACAAGCGTGGAGCGAAAACGTGGCAGCGCGGTCCATTTCCATGGACCTTCGTCGCGTCGGACCGTATCGGACGATGGCACCGCTCGTGATGATCGATCCGCGTACGTCGTTCGTCAGCGAGCTCAGGGCCCTCTTTGCCCAGCTCCAGCTCTCGTTCGGGCCGGACGATCGCATCGTGTTTCTGATCGATGATCAGATGAGAGGTGGCGCAGGTTTCTCGGTCGCGAATATCGACGTCAAGCCGCGGCAGTTTGTCTCGCTCACCGTTGGCACGACCGACGACTGGTTCGACGGCGTGCAGCCGCAGACCGGCTCGCCGATCGCGTTACGCGTGCCGGTGGCCGATACGTACCACGCCGACTACGTGGCTTCGAGCGTCACCCACGAGCTCGGCCACACGTTCCGGCTCGGCGACGAATGCGAGGGCGCAGGCGGGCGTCCCGATCTAGCAGTCGCGGCTCGAGCCCAGATGGAAGAGTACGAGAACGTGCAGCTGACCGGCGACCTCGTCGCCGGCTACAGCAACCCAGCGCAGGACCCTCCGCCGCCGTACGATCTGAAGCGCCTCAAATGGACCATCCCGCGCGCTGCCAAGGCCAGCCTCGTCACCGCCGTACGCAGCGTCGGCGCGAACACGATCGTCGCGACGATCGCGGGGAACGCCGAGAAGATCTGGAAGCCGTTCGAGTAGGTCCGGATCCGTACGGGGTTCCGCACCGCGCGCCCGCGTGCTGCCGACGGCAGCGTCGATCCGAGCATGCCGCGGCTGCGTGACTTCCCGTACGAGATCCAGGGGCTCGACGGCTCTAACGTCATTCTGTTCTCATCAGCGGGCAACGCCTCGGGCAGCACGGGCAACGATCTGACCGACCTGTGCGTGCTCTACCTTCCGGTTGGCGACGACGTCGACCATCCGGTGCACGTGATGGCTCCCGTGGTCGAGGCGTACGTGACCGCGAACGGTGCGTTTCCGCGTCCAGTCGGGGTGCAATGCCAGCCGTCGTCCGATGACGCACGGCCGCCAGCGATCCCGAGCTTCACGATGCCGAAGAATCCCGCCGACCTGATCGGCGTGTACCAGGGGGGCAACTACGCGAGCTGCGGTGTGGTGAGGCCTTCGGGGCGATGCAAGCTGCGGCGCGCGGCGGTCGCGACGCCGACGGGGGCGGAGATCGTCCAGTTTTGCGCGGTCTGCAAGACCGTGATCGCCGATCAGATCGACCCATCCGTGCTCCCGAAGATCAAGTGAGCGCCCTGGGATCACTCGAGGACCTCGCGATGGCGGCCGCCGATGCGCTCGCCGGCGCGATCGCTGCGGTGACGAGCGAGGCCGGGTTCGTCGACATGATGACGGCGCTCGGCTGGGAGCTCGACGCCCTGCCGGCGCCGCTCGCGGCCATCGCGACGCCGGCCAACGCGCTCGTGACTGCCGTCGAATCGCTCGGCACCGATCCGACGCCGCAAGCGGTCGAGACCGTCCGCGTCGCGGTCACGCGGCTCATTGCCGCCGTGCACGCGCTCGATCCCTCCGCGTTTCCAGCGGAGCTGCTCGAGCTCGGCCAGACGTTTGCGGTCGACGCCGTCACGCAGAGCGTGATCGACTACCTGTTCGCCGAGCATCCGGTGGCGCTGCACGCACTTCGCGTGCTCGCGATCGTGCGGTTCGACTATGTGCCCGCGACCGCGACGCGCGTCGCCCGGATCCGGCGCCGCGTGCTGTGGGACAACATCAGCCGGTTACTCTCGAACCCGGCGGCGGCCTACGCCGAAGCGTACGGCTGGGGAACCGCGGCGTTCGACGGCGTCGGCTTTCTCGGCGCGGTCCAGTATCTGCTGTGCGCGCTCGGTTGGCCGGCCGGGCTCGAGCGGCTGCCGACCGATGTCGTCGACGCGCTCGCGGCGCGGACGTCGTCCGATCCGCCCGGCGCCGACATCGGCGTCACGCTACGCCTGTTCGATCACGACGGCGTGACCGCGGGCCTCAAGCTCGTGCCGGTGCCGGCCGCCGGCACGAGGTTGCCCGCGCTGTCGCTGCTACCGTTCGCCTCGGCCGGGCTCGCCGCGACCTACCCGATCGACACCAACATCGATCTCGAGCTCGACGCCGGGCTCGATCTTCAGGGCGGTATCGCGGTCACGTTGTCGCCGGAGACCGGGATCCAGCTCGTGCTGGGGCTCTCGAATCCTAGCTCGGCGAGCGTCGGCACCGGCACGCTCGCCGTCGGCATCGACGTCCACGATCCGGCGAAGCAGCCGGTCACCTTGCTCGCGCTCGGCAGCCTCGTCGTGAGCGCCACGACCCTCGCCGGCCGCGCGGGCGCGACGGTCGACACGTTCGGTGGGCACGAGCTCTTCGTCGAGCTCGAGCTCAAGGACGCGACGTTCGCGTTCGGTGGCGGCCCGAGCGATGGCTTCGTGTCGAGTCACGTGCCACCAACCGCGGGCACCGGGTTCTCGATCGCGCTCGGGTTCTCGTCGACGCGCGGCTTGTATCTCGGCGGTGGCAACGGGCTCTCGCTGCGGATCCCGATCGGCGCGCATGTCGGGCCGCTCGGCATCGATGCGGTCGACGTCGCCGTGGTCCCGCGCGGCGACGGCGTCGCGCTCCAGCTCGGAACCGAGCTGTCATTCACGGTGGGCCCGGTCTCGTTCGTGACCAAGGGCCTCGGGCTCGAGGCGGGCGTTTCGAGCGCCTCGGCCGGATCGCTCGGGGTCGGCGACGCCACGCTGAGCGCGCTCCTGCCGACGGCGATCGCGATCGCGATCTCCGGACCGCTCGTGGCAGGTGGCGGCGAGATCACGCGCGATCCGGTGAAGGCACGATACGCGGGCGCGGTCGGCGTCACCATCGGCCCATTCGGCGCGACCGCCGCCGTCGTGATCGAGACCAGCCCGCCGCCACCGGCGGCGTATTCGTTCGGGGCCGCCATCTCGGCGACGTTTCCGGGGATCCCGCTCGGCGCCGGCTTCCTGCTCACCGGCCTCGGCGGCGTGGTGATGTTGAATCGAGCACCCGACGCCGATCAGATGCGTGCCGGCCTTCGCACCGGTGCGATCCAGCCGCTGCTGTTCCCCGCGCCGAACCAGCTCGAAGCCGCCGTGGCCGCGATCGAGACGATGTTTCCGGCAGCCGCCGGTCGCTACGTGCTGGGCCCCGCGGCTCGAATCGGCTGGGGCGCGCCGCAGGTCGCGACGGCGGAGCTGGCGATCTTGATCGAGCTGCCATCGCCGGTGGAGATCATCGTGCTCGGCGCGCTCCAGCTCGGTCTGCCGAGCCTCGCGTTTCGTGTCGTCGACATCAAGCTCGACGCGATCGGCACGCTGGACCTCGCGCGCCAGACGTTCGCGCTCGACGCATCGCTGTACAACTCCAAGGTCGCCGGGTACACGCTCTCCGGAGACATGGCGCTCCGGCTCGGCTGGGGCGACGATCCCGAATTCTTGCTCGCGATCGGCGGCTTTCACCCGAAGTTCACGCCACCGCTCGGGTTCCCGACGCTGCAACGGCTCCAGCTCACCGCCGGCGACAATCCGCAACTGCGGCTGCAGGCGTATCTCGCGATCACATCGAACACGGCACAGATCGGTGCGCGGGCCGATCTCGCGTATCACGGCGGCGGCTTCACGATCTCCGCACAGGTCAGCTTCGACGCGCTCTTCGTGTTCACGCCATTTCAGTTCGACGTCGACCTCAGCGCGTCGGCCGCGATCTCGTGGCACGGCCACAACCTCGCGAGCATCGCGCTCGACGCCGAGCTCACGGGGCCGCAACCGTGGCACGCAGTTGGCACCGCGAGCTTCAGTATTCTGTGGTGGAGCGTGTCGGTCGGCTTCGACGCGACCTGGGGCGACGCGACGCCCGATCCACTGCCGCCGCCGCCCGATGTCGCCGGCTTGGTACGGCAGAACCTGAGCGATCCATCGGCGTGGCAAAGCCAACTGCCGCCCGACGAGCCGAGCTGGCTCGTGCTCGCGGCGTCGACGACCGCGAAGCTACATCCGCTCGGCGCGGTCGTGGTCCGGCAGCACGTCGTACCACTGGGGATCCCACTCGACGAATACGGCAACGTGCCGCTGCCGGCGCCGATCGAGCTCGCGATCACGAGCGTGACGATCGGGAGCACGACCGTGACGACGGCCGCTGTCACCGACGCGTTCGCCCCCGGCCAGTTCACGCAGCTGTCGACGGACGACAAGCTCGCCGCGCCGTCGTTCGAGCAGCTCGATTCCGGCGTCGTGGTCGGCGCCGGTGCCGTCACGACCGGCGCGCTGGCGCGTGCCTGCCTCGCCGAAGACACGATCGCGATCGATCCGCTCGCGCCACCGCCCGTGCCGCCGCCGCGCACCGGCGTCTCGTCCACGCTCGCGTCCTGGTTCGGGGTCGTGCGAGGCACGGTCGCGGCTCCGGCTCGCTCGGGTCCACGACTCGCCGAGGTCAGCTACGTGCTCGCGTCGACCGCGACGCTCGCGAAGTCGGGCGTGGCGACGACGTACGCGGCCGCGGCCGGTGCGCGAACCGCCGGCTTGCAGGTCATCCCGATCGCACACGCCGGGTGATGCTCGGAAACCCGTCACGCCGAGCTCTTCTCCGAGGAACTGGACTCAGTACGTGTCGAGTGCGAGCCGTGCCGCACTTTCGTGCGGCGTCTCGGGATATCGGCTGGCGAACTGAACGAGCACCGCAGCCACCGCCGCGCGTTGCGATGCCGTGAGTGCGTTGACCATCGCGTCGAAGCGCCTCTTGCCGAGCCAGCTTCCGAACTTCGGACCCGGCTTGGTCAAGGTCAGGAGCAGCATGTCGGGTACCTGCGAGAACGGTCCGCCGTCCAGAAGCTCGCGCAGGTAGGCTGGCAACACCGCGACGAGGTGCGCCGTGCCGAGAAAGCCGATCGCGTCGGATCGGCGATCCAGGTACGCGCGGTCGAGCTCGTCCCAGCGCTTTCCGTTCAACTGCTCCTCGTGCGCTTCGCCGTCGGAGTAGGTCATGCCCCACGCCGCGAACGCGCCGTCGGCATCGATCTTTGTGGGCGAAAATGCGCGTCGGAGCTGCTGGAGAACCGGGGCTCGGACGGTCTGCATTGCGTCCTTTCGGTCGACGTCGAGTGGGCCGTGCCACGTCATGCGGCGGGCCCGCGGCTATTGTCCCCGGTGGCTACGCTCGTTACTCTCGGACCGAAGTGCCCGCGCCCAGCGTCGCCGCCCAGCCCACCGGCCTCAAGGTCTTTTCTGCCACGAAGGCCAAGGAGCGCGAGTTCCTCGGCGAGACGATCACCGACTGGCTCCGTACCATCCCGAGTGCGAGGTGTTCGACAAGATCGTCACGCAATCCTCCGACGCGGAGTTCCATTGCATCGCGATCACCGTCTTCTATCGCATCGTCTGAGGGACGTCGTCTCTGGAGCGCAGTGGTCGAACTAGGAATCTAGAAACTCGTCGCCCAGCCGACGCTGGCGCCGTCTCGCGTGATGCTCAGCATCGGCGTCGAGCTCTGGCGCGATGTCCGATGCCAGTAGTACAGCGTGCCGGCGACAGCGACGGAGCCACCCGCGATCAGGCCGATGCCGAGGTTGCGATAGCCGTTTTTCTGTGGCGCGTCGGCGGCGTCGCCGAACTTTCGGCCGTTAGTGAGCAACATCGCGTAGACGCCCATGCCGATCGCACCGACGCCGCCCCCGAACGTCACCACTGGAATCAGCGACAGGATCGAATCGTTGTTCGGCGCGCCGTGCTGCGGTGATTCGGGTGCTGGCTGTGCGGGAGGGTTGCTGCGCTTCGGACCACTGCCGCTGCTGACGATGTTCACGCCATCCTGCTTGGTGCCGTCGGTGAGGAACTGCGCGAGCGACTCCAGCTTGCGGGTGTCGTTTCCCTCGAGAATCACCACTCCGCTGCGGGCGACCTCGCCGTTGGCGAAATACAGGGTGCCGATCGTCGCGGGCTTGCCCTGGAGCTGCGTCACCCCGATGACCGCGAGCTCCTGTGCGCCTCCCCACCGGCGCGCGAGCGAGCTCGCGAACGCGCCCTCCTTGCTGCCGCGCTCGGCTTCCGTCGCGAACACGAGACCGATCGATGCGTCGGATACCCAGAAAGAGGAGTCGACGTCCCACGCGACGTCGAGCTTGCTGTCCTCGTTCGCCTTCACCTCGACTTCGTACTGTCGCCCCACGGTCCCGGGGACCTGCACGAACACACGGTACGTCCCCGGTACGAGATTGGCGAGCGCAGCCTTGCCCATGCCCCGGATCTGGCCATCCACGAAGACCACCGCCTTGTCCGACTTCACGCGCACGTAGAGGCCGCCACTCTTCAGCGACTGGATCTGCTTCGACGCGTTGCGGTACAGCTGCTCGGCCTCTGGTCCGTACTCGGCGCGCGACACTGGCTGCGTTCCGAAAGTCCGGATGAGCTCGATCATCGTATCGGCGCTGCGCGTAGCGCCATTCGCCTGATGCGCCTCGCTGAGGGCGAGGCCGACGAGCGCCTTGAACATCATGTTGGAGTTGGTCGTGTCGATCACGAGCAGGCCCGGGTTGCGGTGGATCTGGTCGAGCGACCCGCGCAGCATGGCTTCGGCGGTGGTGAACTTGCCGTGCGTGAAGAGATCGTACCCGTCGTCTACGGCCTGCGCGATCGACGCTGGCGTGAGGTTCTCGTCCACGACGCCCGGCCGTGGAATGCGTCCACCGAGCTGGCGAACGACCGTCTCGGGATGCGCCGCGAAGCCATGACCTTCGAGGTCGTCGAGCAACACCGCGTTCGTCGTCGCGCTCGGGGCGCGCGTGCCGACAACGGACTGGACGACGATGATCCGGGGCGACGCGTCTGGCGCGGCGCTGGCGACGCTCGGCGACATCGCGAATGCCGCAACCGCAGCCGATACGACGAGGTTGCGCGACCAGCTCATGGCGTCTCGTCCGCGCCCATATCGCTGTGAGCACCTTGAGGCCGAGGGTCGCCGTCGAAGTCGACGGTCAGCGTTGCCGCGGGATCGGCCGTGTTCTTGGCGGGCGAGCCGGACATGATGTGAAAGTTGCTCTGCGCGACATTCACGAACAGCGGGTCCGCGTTGATGTTGCCTGTCCCGGCAACGGTATCCGGACCAATATCGGAGTAGGTGGTCGCACAGTTGGCGCTGCCGCCGATCTGGGCTCCACCACCTGAGACGATATTCGCGAAGATGATGTTGTCGGCTAGCGTTACTGGCGTGAGGACCGTGCCGCAAGAGATGCCGGTGTGGACAGTGGCCGGTCCGAGATTCGCAGTGATCGTATTGAAGTCGAGCCGGTGGGTCCCGGCCGAGGTGATGCCATCGATTTTGACGCCACCGAGCCCCGCGGTACCGCCGCCATTTTGCGTGATGAAGCAGTTCGTGATGTCGAACTGAGCCCCAGAGATCGTGATCCCGCCGCTCGTGTTACCGGAGATCGTGGACCGCGAGACAGTCAGCGTACCGCCCGACGCGGAGATGCCGCCGCCGGGGTTGTTCGAAATCTTCGCGCGGATCAGGGCCAACGTCGGCGAGCCGCCGGCCGCTGGGATGACCACCCCGATCCCGCTGGTACCGTTCGGAGCGTTGCTGATCGACAGATCGTAGATAGTCAACGCGGTGCCGTCGCCGCTCACCGTAACGATGGCCCCGTTCGCGGCAGTTCGCGTGAGCACCGCGCCCGAATCAGCCAAGAACGTCACCACCTGACCGCCGTTGACGGTAGTCGCCTCGTCGGTCGTGGCCGTAAACTTGACGAACGGGCGCGCGGTGGCGAGCGCCTTCGCGACCTTGATGCAGGGCATCACCTTGGTGCACGTCGCGTTGTCAGTGCCCGTGGGATCGACATAGGCCACGTTGGAGTCATCGCCGCACGAGCCGTCCGGAAGACAAGCATCGGAGGCGCAGTCGGTGTGCGCCGAGCACGCGTGGCAGGCGTCGTCGCTGCCGCACGTTGGTGCGGTGCCCACGCACGCCGCATCGTCAGAGCCCGCGCATTGCACGCACGCCATGGTCCCGAGATCGCAGACCGCGCCGCTCGCGCTGCCCGCGCATTGCGGATCGCCCGTACACCCCGTCGGCGTATCTGGCGTCGTCGCGTCGACGCTGCAGCTCGGATCGCTCGGATGCCCATCACAGAAGAGCGGGTTGTCCTTGCTACAAGCGGCTGCCGCGGTCGCGGTCGCCAGGATGGCAGCGCAGCAGAACCAGGTCCGAGCTCTCATCGCATGCTCCTTGGTCGCCATCAGAAGGTGCCAGTCCAGCCGATCACGGCGCCGCCGTGAACGAGCGCCGCGCTCGGTGCGGTGCTCGGCCGGGACGCGTGGTGCCACAGGTAGACGCCCACGCCGATGGTCGCAAGGCCGGCGAGGCCCACGGCGATGCCAGCCGGCGCGGTGTCCAGATAGGTCTTGCCGCCGGTCGGGCTCGGATCTTCATCGATCGCGAGCAACACACCACCGCCGATCGCCACGACCGCGCCGCCGCCGATCACGAGCGCCGGAACCAGCCAGGAGCGCCCGGGCCCCGGCGGCGTTTGAGGCATACCGTCGTTGGCATTCGTCGGCCGCAGGGTGCGCGAGACCTCGGTGGTCTTGCCCTCCTCAGCGGTAGTGGTCTGGGTCTCGGACTGAAAGCCATCCTTCTCCAGCAGCACCACGTGGGAACCCGGCGCGATGTTGAACGTGCCATCGGTCGCCCCGATCGCCGCGCCGTCGAGCGTGATCCGTGCTCCGGTCGGAACCGAACGGACGGACAGCACGGTCCGTCCATCGCGGACGGCGAGGCGCTTGAGGAGCTCCTGCGTCAGGTCGGTCGACGCCTCGGTCAACTTGTCGTCGGCGCAGTGATCGCAGTAACGCTGTGCGAAGACCACCGCGTGCGAGCTGGTCGCGATCAGCTTCCCGGACAGGACCGTCATCGGTGTGCCGTTCTCGCGCTGGTGCTCGACGCCGACCACGAGCACGTGCTCGGTCGCCTTGTCGATCGATGGCGGGAGACACGTCCAAGGTGCCGAGGACCCGGTACAGACGAACACCGCTTCCGATTCCTTGTCCGTCAGCGGCTTCGGCGGCAGGGTCCAGCCGGCACTCCGCGTCGCCGCCTCGACAGCGGAGCTGATCGCGGCGCGCTCGTGCCGCTCGGCGCTCGCGCCCACGACGACCACGCCCGTTTCGGCGTGCGCTGCACGAGCGCTTGCGAGGCAACCGACAGCGAGCGCCGTGCTGATCCACATCGATCTCATCCAGATCACCATTTCCTCTCGAGGGTCGTGGTCTTGTTCGGCTGCACCACGACCGCCGTGGTCTCGTCCTTGCCGAGGTCCTCGTTCGCGAGACGGACGCGGTAGCGCCCGGCCGGGAGGGCCGCACTGTACGGCGTCGGCCCCGCCGCCCGATCATTCAGCCAGATCTGCGCCCACGGCTTCACGTAGATCGCGAGCGAGCCCGCTTCGGCCGGCGTGATGTGACCGGGGACACTCGCGTCCGGGACGCGAGGGCTCGTCGCGGCGTCCACTGGCGGCGCATCGGCGACCAGCAGCGCTGCATCGCGGACCACCGGGGCCGTCTCATCGCGCGTCACTCCGGCGTCCGCGGGGAGCGCGGTGCGCATGGACACATCGCTCGGACTGATACCGCCGATGCTCGCATCCGCGTTCGGGGTTGCGTGCGATGCACGCGAACGTGCCACGACGAACGCGCCCACTACCCCTCCGATCATCAGGCCGCATGCTATCCCGGCCAGGATCTTGCGACGCCGGTTCGGCGCCGCGATCGGGCTGAGTGTCTCGCCGCTCAGCGTGGTGGATAGTGGATGGGCTGCCGCAAAATGCTCAGCTTCCCGGCGCTCGGGCGGGCGCCCGGTATGAGCGCGGGCGGCGCGTGGGAACCGGCCGGCGAGGAGCTGGGCGAGGTCGCTACGCCCGTTGGTCGGCGCGTCAGCGCAGCGCGCGAGCGCGACGAGCGCCGCGTCCGCGGTCGCGAACCGTGCGTCGCGGTCGCGGGCGAGGAGCATCATCACGACGGCATCGAGCTCGGCCGGAATCCCCGGCCGGACCGCGCTCGGCAGGACGATCGGCTGGAAGAAGATCTGCGCGACCACGCCCGCGGGGTCCCCTTGAAACAACGGCCGGCCGGTGAGGAGCTCGTGGAGCACGACGCCGAGCGAGAACAGATCGGAACGCGGATCGAGAGCCTCGCCGTTGGCCTGCTCGGGGCTCATGTACGCGATGTGGCCCTTGACGGTCCGGGTCGTGGCGCTGCCGTCGGCGTCGAGCGCCTTCGCGAGCCCGAAATCGGACACCTTCACCGCGCCTTCCCACGACAGGAGCACGTTGTGCGGCGCGACGTCGCGATGGATCACGCCGCGCAGGCCGCTCACCGGATCGTGGAGGTCGTGCGCGAAGCCCAGGCCGCGCAGCATCTCCGACGCGATGAAGATCGCGATGCCCATGGGCAGCTCGCCGCTCGCGAGGAGCGCCGCCAGGTCCATGCCCTCGACGAGCTCCATGGCGAGGAACAGGCGCCCCTCGGGATCGCGATCGAAGTCGAGCACGCCGACGATGTTCGGGTGGCCGAGCCGCGAGGCGATGCGCGCCTCCTCGATGAACATCGCCGCGAACGCCGGCTGCTTCGAGTAGCCCGCGAGCACGCGCTTGATCGCGACCGGTCGCGCGAAGCCCTCGGCGCCGGTCACGGTGGCGGCGAACACCTCGGCCATGCCGCCGGCCCCGAGCTTCGCGCCCAGCCGGTAGCGCGATGCCGCGGCGGCAGGGTCGCCGGGCTCGGTGCGCCCGGTGGGCGCGCTCACCGCCGCGCTGAGCGCTGTGGGCTTGGTCGACCGCGCGGTCTCCAGCAGATCGCTGGGCTCCACCGCCGCGGGCATCGCCCGGTGCGTCGCGCCGGTCGTGATGGCCGGGATCTGGGTCTCGCGCGGCGGCCACATCCGCGGCGCGAGGTCCTGCCCCGAGTGGTTCCGAACGGTCTCGACGCCCGGCGGCGCCTTCTCGACGAGATCCTTGGCCAGGCTCGCGAGCATGTCGGCCCCGCTCGGGACGTGCGGCGGGATGCCCGGGGTCACGGACGCGAGCGCGACGGCGAGCGCCCGCATCGACTGGGGCCGATCCTCGAGCTTGACCGCGAGCGCGCTGCGGAGGATCGTCTCCCACTCTGGCGGCATCGAGCCGGCCGGCGGAGGCAGGGGCAGCTCGGTCATCTGCTTGAAGTAGAGGACGCGTGGGTCCAAACGGCCCCAGGGTAGATCGCCGGTCAGCAGCTCCCAGACCACGACCGCGAGCCCGTAGACGTCGGCCAGCGGCGAGGCGTCCGCCGCGGTCCCGTACTGCTCGACGGCCATGTAACCAGGCGTCCCGACGGACATTCCCGTGTGGGTCCTGCTATCGAGCTCGGCCAGATCACGCGCGATGCCGAGGTCGATCAGCGTCACGCGGTACGGATTGTCGTCGGACGCCGTGATGAAGATGTTGCCGGGCTTGAGATCGCGGTGGATGATGCCAAGCTGGTGGGCGTGCTGCAAAGCGCTGCAGATCTGCACGAGGATGTGGAGCGTCCGGTGGATGGTGAAGCGCCCATGTACGCGGATGTAGTCATCTAGGGCTTGCCCTCCAGAAAGGGCATCATCAGAAACGGCGTCCCATCGGGGAGCGCGCCAAAATCATCAATGGTTATGATGTGTTTGTGCCGTAGCTTCGAGACGGCCGATGCTTCGCGCTCGAACCGGGTCCGGATCGCCTCGTTCCTGCTGTGCTCGCCGAGGAGGACCTTGACAGCCTTCCGGGTGTTCTCGAGGCGCTCGTGGACGGCGATGTAGATGGCGCCCATGCCTCCAGACGCGAGCTGTTCCCGGAGCACGTACCGGCCGATGCGGGTCCCGATCAGCGGATCGCTCCCTCCGCGCGCATCACTCGTACGACTCATCGCACCAACCCCGCCCGCGAGTGTACCGAACCCGCCATCAGGATTCAAGCGCCAGGCGCGAGGGGCAGGGCGAGGCCGAGCTGCTGGAACCAGTAGTGAAACGACGACCGGCTCGTGTACAGCGTGTCCGCCGCCTTCCGCAACGAGCCCGCGCGCGTGATCGCGACGAGGCGCTCGGCGGCGAGGCGGAGCCCCGGCAGGTTGTCCGGCCAAGCGTAGCTCCGCAGCGCGGCTTGATTGGCTTCGGTCAGGGCCGAGCTCCGGATCGGCGCGTCGCTCGCGGCAAGGATCCGATCGAGCAATGGGAGGATCGCGGTGGGGCGCAAAGCGAGCGGTCGGACCCACACGTGCTGCATCTGGCGCGTGGCGGTCTCACCGAGCACGCCGATCACCTTGGAGTCCGTCGGCGCGACCACGATCACGCGGATGTGAAAGCTGGGCGACAGGAGCATCGAGACGAACGTCGCGTCGGCGACCGGCGCGTGCCGATCGAGCGTGAGCAGGAGCGTCGACCGCGAGGCGCGGTCGAGGAGCGCGCGTTGGTCCTCGCGCGCGTCGGGGATGCGGTCGATCTCGACGAGCGGGCGTCCGCGGCGCAGCGAGATCTCGTGGAGCGTACGCGCCAGGCGATCTTGATCGCAGCCGGGCTCGCCCGTGATCAGGAGGTTGGCGCCGTGAGCGGCGGCGACGACTAGATCACTGGCCGACACGTCCGGCCCGGCGATCCCGTGCTCGTCCTTGGCGCCCACGATCTCGCCGAGCACGGGATAGGCCGCGCGCATCGTGTCGTCGAGCACGAGGAGGCGCAGCGAGGAGCAGTGAAACGTCTGGCCGGGCCTGATCTCGAAGGCCTCTTCGCGGCGTCCGCCGAAGTACGTGCCGTTGCGGCTGCCCTGATCGCGGACCCGCAGCGCGCCGCGGCGCCGCTCGAGTGTGCAGTGGAGCCTGGAGAGATGATGCTCCTCGAGCGAGACGTCGCAGGTCGGCGTCGAGCCGAGCGAGAAGGTCTTCGCCTCGCGCGGCAGCACGAACTCGCGCCCCGTGAGGTACTCGCACAGGGAGGTGACCTCGTCGGGACCACCCATGTAGAACGCGCCACGCTCCCCTTCGGGAAGCGTCGTGGTCCGCGGCGACGCTGCGCTGGCCTTCGTCATTCGTTCATCAATCCATCGCGGGTGGGCTCCCCGCAAGGGCCGTCCAACGTCGGCCCCCATATTCTCATTTCGTTGGATGGGTAAGCCGTCCAGTTCGGGCCGATTCGCGTTGGACGCCTCCCATCCAGTGATTTGACGATCTTGCTCGGTCGGTTGGACGCCCCTATTCGGTCGACGCGATTTCGGGTTTCGTGGTGTCGTGGGCAACCTCGGCGACCAGCGCGATCTCGGTGACGAGGGGGCCCGCGACGAAGGCTCCAAGTCGCCGGAAGCCCGCCGCTTCCGGGAGCACGCAACCGCCACCGGCGCTGGCCGATACGGGGGCGACCATGGCCGAGTTTGATGATCCGGGGCGCGAGCGTCTGCGTCGGCTGGCGGGGGATGCGCCGGGGGCGAAGACGTACGAGCCCGGGCGGACGTCGGCGGTCGCGCCGGCGCCGGCGCACGCGGGCGGCACCGTCGGCAAGCGCACGCTGGCGGAGAGCTGGGGCGCCGGCGTCGGAGCGCCGCAGATCAACCCGGCGGTCTGTGCCGCATCGATCGACCTCGCGCGCCGCCACCTCGCGACCTTGACGGCAGCGCACGCGCCCGCGGACCAGGATGCCGCGACCGCCACGGTGCACGAGCTCCGGCTCGCGCTCGACCGCGCGCACGCCGCCGCCGGGGTCGACCAGCGCGCCACCGTTGACGCGCTCGCGGCGGAGGCGGCCCCGCTCCTCGCGGCGGTCGCGCCGAGGCGCGCGGAGATCGACGGGACGTTCTATGGCGAGGGCCGCGATCTGTTGGCCGCCGACGTCGCGGCCTACCGTGCGGCCAGGGACGAGGCGCCGAACGCGGCGCAGCTCGGGGAGGCCGCGGCCCGCCGCATCGGCGATGCCGCGGCGGCGCACGGCGCGCGTAGCCAGCGCCCCGCCATGGACGTGCACACGGCGGCGTCCACGCCGAGCCGTACTCCGATCGACGGGACGTTCTACGGGCTGGGCCGCGACCGGTGGGCCGACGACGTCGCGGCCTCGCGCACATCCCGCGAACAAGCATGGACTGCCGTCGCCTCGCCGATCGCGGCGCAGCTCGGTGTGGACGCTGCAATCCGCGTTGACGATGCCCCCGCCGCGCACGGCGCGCGCGGCCTCGCGCACGCCGGCGTCGTCCACCTCGTGCCATCGCTGGCGCCCGAGGACGGCGATGCGTTGCACGTGCTCGCACACGAGCTGGTGCATGTCGCGCAGTCGCGGTTGCCGGCCGCGGGCACGCTTGCCGACGCCGAGCGCGAAGCGGACGAGCTGGCCGCCGGCCTGGTCCGCGGCGAGTTGTTGCATCAGCCGCGCATCGGGATCGCCGCGGGCGTCGCCGCCGCCAACACCGGCGCCAAGGCAGTTCAGGCGACGAGCGCGATCGCCACGACGCAACCCGTGGCCTCCGACGCGCCGGGCCGGAGCCCGTCGGAGGTCATCACGGACGCCGAGCGCGACCTCGCGGCGATCCGCGACGGAGCGATCCCGCAGCTCGTCGCCGTGGTCGGATCGGCGAGCGCCGGCGCCGAGGTCGATCACCGGGCCATGGCGTACGCGAAGCAGCGCGTTCAATCGCTGCTCGTCGCGGTCGCCGAGCGCTGCTCACACGCGGTAGCCCTGCCGGGCGGGCAGCGGCTTCGGGCCGAGCTCGAGACGGTCGTCGCGACCGCGACTGCGCTCGGAACGTTTGTCGGGGCCGAGCAGCTCCTGCCGCGCGTCCGGCTCGCCGGCGTCCCCGACGCGCACAAGACCGCACCCGTGGTCGCGCGTGTCGTCGCCGAGCTGGAGACCGCTGCGTTCGAGGCAGAGCTCGCAACGGCGTTCGCGAAGCTGAAGTCGGCCGACACGGTCGCGACGGACGCCGCCGAGGGGAACGACCTCGAGTATTCGCAGGCGATGCTCGACGTCGCGAGCCTGCCGCTCGGGCTCATCAACGGCGATCCGAAGGGTGCGCTCGACGCGACCACCGATCGCACCGACGCGGTCCGCCTGCAGCTCCAGGCGATCCGCATGCGCCTCGGAACGCTCCGCCAGCAGGCCACCGCGCTCGCGCGGCAGCTCGCGAGCGCCGACCGCCCCGACACGATTGCCGTCGCGGTCCAGACGGTTCGCCCGGCGCTCGTCGCGCTCCACGAGCGCTTCGCGCACCTCGACGTCGAGGCGGTCGTGACCGGGGCCCACCAGAGCGCGTCCGCGGCGCGCGGCTCGCTCGGGATGTTCGTGCTCGGCCAGGTGCCGGCTGCGCTCGGCGTCGGTCCCTTCGGCCAGGACGGCGTGAAGTTCGAGGTCGGCCTCGCCGTGGGCGTCGTGCGCGGCGGGGGCGCGGCCATCGCGGATGTCTTCATCGGCGCCGTCGACATGGCGAAGCTGGCGCTCGCGTACTCGGCCGCGATGCTCGTCGGCAAGGACGCACAGCTCATGTGCGACGTCGCCGCGAAGCTCGGCACGTTGATCGAGAACGCGCCGGAGCTCGCGGCGATGGTCGGCAACGAGCTCGCGGCCGAGTGGCTCGCGGCGAGCTGGTTCGGCAAGGGCGAGCTGATCGGCAAGATCGTCGGCTACCTCGGCATGTCGATCGCGCTCGCCGCGGCGACGGGCACCGAGAGCCTCGAGGCCGAGCTCGCCGCGCGGGGCGACGCGCTCGCGGCACTCGGGCTGCGGTTGCTCCGCGGGATCGACGCGGCGGCAAACCCGCTCACCCTGCTCAAGCCGCTGGCCTCGGCGGGCCGCTTCCCGCGCGCGGTGCTCGACTGGCTCGCGCGATGGCGGCGCGGGGCGGCGGTCGAGGCGCGCGCGGCGACCGGCGCGGTGCGCGAGGTCGAGGTGGGGGGCGTGCGCGTCGAGGTCGAGGCCGCGGGCTTGCTGCGCGCGGTCACCGACGAGCTCGGCGCGATTCCGGTCGCGCGTGCGGCGGCGACGGACACCTACCTCGTCGCGCCGGCCGACGGGAAGCGGATGCTGGAGCTGCTGGCCCAGCTCCCCGGCGTCGAGACCCGCGAGTGGAAGACGGGTTTCCTCGTGCGGCGGTTCAGCGACGGCGCGATGCAGGAGTGGTACTTCGAGCTCGGCGAGCACGGCGCACAGGCCGAGACCGGCGCGCGGGTGATGGATGGCCTGCCCGTGCCGAACGCGACGACGGTGGAGCTCTGGGGGTTTCGCGGCGTGCGGACGATCCACGGGCGACCGCGCGCCGAGTGGACGGCCGCGGAGGTCGCCGAGGTCGAGCTCGCAAAGCAGGCCGAGCCGCTGATCTACGCCGGCCACGTCGGGATCTCGCTCAACGGCGGCAAGACCGTCTTCGGGCTCACACCGAAGACACCGGACAGCATGGGCGTGAACGAAGCCCTGCGTTCGCTCATGTCGCACGAGGCCTTTCCGGCCAAGGTGAGGGATGACACCCACGTGTTCGAGCTCGCGCAGCACTACGCAGCGCAGGGGTGGAACACGCAGCCGATCTCCGCGGTCGAGCTCGTCGACAGCGCGAAGAAGCTGCAAATGGTCGACGATGTCGCACGGATGACCGGCATGGCACCGGGCGAACACGGGATCGGCTACTCGTTCCCGCTCGATACGCCCGAGCACGGCGAGCACTATGCGCCGTCGAATGGCTTCGCCGCGGGCTGCGTGCGCAACTGCGCCACGTATCCGGCGAAGGTCGGCCTCTCGATCCCGGAGCAGAGCGGCAACTTGAAGCGCTACATGCCCGAGCTCGAAAGCTGGGTGCACGAGGATGGACCGAAGGACTTCCGGACCGCAAAAGGAGCGAAGTGATGACTGCCCCGATGGATGAACAAGCCCTCCGCTTTGGCCTGAAGGTACGCCCCAAGCCGCTCGTCGGGATCAAGGACACGGTGGGCGAGTGGCAGCTCGGGACGCTCGGGATCGCGAAGACCGATCCGTCGTTCCGCTCAGGCTGGAGCTTCTCGCTGACGCCCACGGCGCACTTCGCCAAGCAGTGGTCCGACATCGACGACCGCCGCGGGTGGGCCGTTACGTTCCGCTCCGGCGGGGTGAACGGCGACTTCGTCGCGGGCTGGGTGCCCCCGGAGCGCGAGGCCGAGGCCGACCAGTGGATCGCGTTCCTGAACGCGGAGATCGCCGCCCGGCTCGCCGAGAAGGCGGCGCGACCGACCGCCACGTAGTCCGCGCGCGGGCTGGTCGAGATGCCGGTCGACGCCACGAGCGCGGGCCCGCGTCGTGACCAGGCGCGCCGTCGCGTTCGCGTACCTGCGGGCCCGCGTCGATCTTCTCGTTTCGTCGCATGCGCGAGCCGTCCAGATCGGGCCGATTCGCGTTGGACGCCGGGCATCCAGTGATTTGACGATCTTGCTCGGTCGGTTGGACGCCCCTATTTTGTCTCGGCGATTTCGGGTTTCGTGGTGTCGTGGGCAACCTCGGCGACCAGCTCGAGCTCGGTGAACACAGCAACGGTGCGCGCCTGCGTTGGCGCGCACGCGACGAGGGCTCCACGTCGCCGGAAGCGCGCCGCTTCCGGGAGCACGCAACCGCCACCGGCGCTGGCCGATATGGGGGCGACCATGGCCGAGTTTGATGATCCGGGGCGCGAGCGGCTGCGTCGGCTGGCGGGGGATGCGCCGGGGGCGAAGACGTACGAGCCCGGGCGGACGTCGGCGGTCGCGCCGGCGCCGGCGCACGCGGGCGGCACCGTC
>JANXOM010000012.1 GCA_025353585.1 Deltaproteobacteria bacterium | reverse complement strand
GTCGGGCCAGCGGCCGCGGCGCACGGCGGCGAGCACGCCGAGCGGGACGCCGAACGCGAGCTGGAGCACGAGCGCCGCCAGGGCGAGCTGCACCGTCGGCCACACGTGCGCGGCGAGGAGCTCGGTGACCGGCTCGCGCGTGCGGTAGGACTCGCCGAGGTCGGCCCGGGCCACGCGTGCGACGTAGCAGCCGTAGCGGACCAGCACGCCCTCGTCGAGGCAGTACGCGGCGCGCACGCGGACGAGCTCGTCGGGCGTCGCGTGCGGGCCCGCGAGCGCGCGGGCGGGATCGGCGGGGATGGCGGCGACGAGCACGAACGTCGCGGTGACGACGAACCACGCGATCACGAGCGCCCACGCCACGCGGCGGACGACGAGCCGGATCACGGCGCCGCCCGCGGGACGGGCTCGCCGTCGGGTCCGAGGTCGAGCCACGTGTGCGCGTAGTCGCGGATCCAGACCGGGTGAGGCTGGTAGTCGGCGACGTACGGCTGCACGACCTCGACGGCCTTCTGGTGGTAGTCCCAGAGCCACACCGCGTCGACGTACACGATCAGCTCCGCCTGTTGATAGAGGAGGGCCCGCGTGGCCGGATCCCGCTCGGCGCGCGCCACCGCGAGCAACGCGTCGAGGGTGGGGTTCGAGTAGAACGACAGGTTGGACGTGCCCTCGTCCGCGATGCCGGCCGTGCCGAACTGGAGATCGAAGGCATCAGCGGCGTCGGGGAAGTCGAACCCGAACGTCGCCTTGGCGAACGGCGGCCCGGTGCGGCTCATCAGCTCGGGCAAGAACGTCGCGAACGCCTCCGAGCGCACGTGCACGTGGACGCCGACCTCGGCGAGGTCCGCCTGCAGCGACGCCGCGAGTCGCAGCGCCTCGTCGTTCGCCATCACGACGTAGTCGATGTCGAAGCCGTCCGGGTACCCGGCAGCCGCGAGGAGGGCGCGCGCCCGCGCGGGATCGTGCGGGTAGGGCGTCAGGTGCGCGTTGAAGCCCGCGAGGCTGGGCGGGAGGATGCCGTGAGCCGCGACGGCGGCGTCTTGCAACAGCCGGACGGAGTGCGACTTGTCGAGCGCGTAGTTCAACGCCTGCCGGACGCGCACGTCGTCGAACGGCTTGACGGTCACGTTCATCCGCGAGCCATACGACTGCAACGTCTGACCGGTGCGGACGTACGGCGCCCACGCCGGCTGCACGGCCAGCCAGAGCGCGTCGGGTGCCTCGAGGTGCTCGGCGGTGTCGATCTCGCCGCGCTGGAACTTCAGGAACTGCAGGTCCCGCGGCACGTTCTCGAGGAAGTCGAGCTTGTCGAGGTAGACGTGCGCCGCGTCCCAGTGGCGCGGGTTCTTGCGCAGCACGACGCGCTCGCCCTCGTCCCACGACTCGAGCGTGTACGGCCCCGTGCCGAGCGGCGCCCGGCGGTCCGGCTCGCGACCGTGCGGCTGCGGCGTCGCCGCCGGCATCGCGAGGATGCCGAGCAGCGCCGCGTTCGGTCTCGCCAGGTGGATCTCGAGCGTGTCCGGCGCTGGCGCCACGAGCCCGCGGGCGTGCGATGCGGTCCCGGCGACGACCTCGGGCGCGCCGGCGATGTCGAGCAGCATCGCGCCGATGGCCGAGCCCGGTTTCTGCAGCTGCCGGTCGAGCATCCACACGAAGTCCGCCGCCGCGACCGGCGTGCCGTCGCTGTAGGCGAGCGCGGGGCGGAGCGTGAACGTGTAGAGGAGGCCGTCGTCCGAGATCGTCCACGCGGTCGCGAGCCCCGGGCGGAACGCGAGCCCGGCGCGCGGGTCGTCCGGCGTCGACGGCTCGTAGGTCACGAGCGTGTCGAACAACGCGTGCGTGAAGTACAGCATCACCTCGTCGGCGGCCACCAGCGGATCGAGCGAGTTGACGTCGAACTCCATCGCGAGGTGCAGCGTGCCGCCCGCGCGCGGTGTCTTGTTCGGGCTCGGCTGCCAGCGCGGATCCGTGCTGGCCGAGCCGCAGGCGATCAGCAGCGCACACGCGAGGCCGCCGCCCCGCATCATCGGCGGCCCCGGCGCGCGCGGAGCCCGTCCGCGAGCAAGTTGAACCCGATCACCGACACGAGGATCGCCACGCCCGGCGCGGCGATCAGCCACGGCGCGCTGCGGTAGTACGCGCGGCCCTCGTACAGCATGCGCCCCCACGTCGCCGCCGGCGGCGGCGGCCCGAGCCCGACGTACGAGAGCGCGGCCTCCACCAGCAGCATCTGCGCGAACGTCACGGCCGCGAGGGCGATCGCCACGTCGCCGACCCCGGGCAACACGTGCCGCGTCGCGATCCGCCAGGGCGTTGCCCCGAGCGCGCGCGCCGCCAGCACCGCCTCGCTGCGCGCGAGGGCGCTCGCCCGTGTCCTGATGACGCGCGCCGTCGTGGTCCAGCTGACCAGGACGAGCGTGATCACGACGGGGGCGAGGGAGCCCGCGAGCCCCGTCTCGCGGAGCAGCGCCGCGAGCAAGATCGCGAGCAGGAGCGCGGGGAACGCGAGCACCAGGTCGACGAAGCGCATGAGCGCCCCGTCGATGCGCGGGCCGGCGAGCCCGGCGGCCACGCCAACGCCCGTCCCGATCACCATCGCGGCCAGCGTCGCGAGCGTCGCGACGAGCAGCGAGATCCGGCCGCCCGTCACCACGCGCGCCCACTCGTCGCGCCCGAGGTCGTCGGTGCCGAGCCACGCGGTGCTCGACGGGGGCAGCGGCCCGCCCAGCGCGGACAGGCCGTGATCGATGTGCGGCGTCGTCGGATCACCGACGAGCCACGGCGCGAGCACCGCGAGCAGGAGGACGCCACCGACGAGGATCCCGCCGACCACCGCAGCGCGGCGTGCGAAGATCCAGGTCACGCGGCGCAGCATTTCACGAACCGCGTGGCGGCGCGAGCGCGAGGGCTCGGGTGACATCGCCCGCCGAGCACGTGCGCGCGCGCCGATCCGCGTCGCGGCTACCACCTTGACGTTGCTGTCGGTAAGCGACCTCGCAAGCGACATGTGGGCACGTGCGCCACGCGACCGGACTCACATCCGGCATCCCGACTGCACAGGAGCCGCGTCATGCCCGACTTTCTCCAGCTCGTGCGCCGGGACCACGACGACCTCGAAGCCGGGCTGCGCGAGCTCGCGCGCCCGCTGCTGCCGGCCGTGGAGCTGCGCACGTCGCTCGACGGCGTGCGCCTCGGGCTGACCGCCCACGCGGAGGCGGAGGACATCGTCCTGCACGGCGCGCTCGCGCATCACGGGCTCCCGGCGTTCGTCCAGCAGCTCGTGGGCGAGGCGCGCCGCGCGCACCTCGAGCAGGAGTCCGCGCTGGCGGCCCTGGTCTGTGCGCGGCCTGACACGTCCATCTGGCGCACGCGGGCGCAGCACCTGCTCGAGCTCGTCCGCCGGCACGCCTCCCACGAGGAGCAGACCGTGATCCCCGCGCTCCGCGAGCACGTCCCGGTCGCGGCGTACGCGAAGCTCGCCGGGTCGTTCGCGACCGAGCGCATGCGCCAGCTCGCGCTGTTGCAGCCCTCCGCCGTGTACCTGGTCGACGACATCGCCGTGCGCCTGGCGCAAGCGTCGTAGCCGCGCCGGCTACAGCTCGATCTGGAGCCCGAGCTCGACGACGCGGTTCGGCGGCAGGTGGAAGAACGCCGTCGGCGGACGCGAGTTACGCGCGAGAAACCCGAACAGCACCTTGCGCCACTTCGCCATCGGCGACTTGCCGGTCGTCAGCAGCGTCTGGCGGCCGAGGTAGTAGGTGGTGTCGCTGCTGTTCGTGACGAGGCCCTGCTTGCTGCAGCGGCCGATGATGCGCGGCACGTTCGGCTGCTGCATGAAGCCGGCGCGCGCGATGATCCGGAAGAACCCGTGGCCGAGGTCGCGCACGTTGAGCGCGCCGCTGCTGACGACGAAGGGCACGTTCTCCGTGACGATCGAGAGCAGCACGACCTGCTTGTGCAGGACCTTGTTGTGCTTGAGGTGGTGGAGCAGGACGTTCGGGATGCCGTCGGTGCCGGAGGCCATGAAGACGGCGGTGCCGGCGACGCGCGGCGTCCCGCTGGCGTCGATGTCGGAGAGGAACAGCTCGTCGGAGAGCTGACCTTCGGACATGACCTCGGAGAGCTGGAACCGCCCGCGCCACCACGTCGTCATGATGACGAACACGCCGACCCCGACGGCGAGCGGGAACCAGCCGCCGGCGGCGATCTTCACGCTGTTCGCGGAGAAGAACGCCAGATCGATCGAGACGAACGGGATGAACAGCGCGAGCGCCGAGCCGAGCGAGTACTTCCAGTTACGGCGACAGACGAGGAAGTACAGGTACGACGTGATGCCCATCGTGCCCGTCACGGCGATGCCGTAGGCCGCCGCCAGCGCCGCGCTGGACTTGAACGACAGCACGAGCACGAGGCACGCGATCATGAGGATGTAGTTGACCTCGGGGACGTAGATCTGACCTTCGTGCTTGTGCGACGTGTGCACGACGCTGACGCGCGGGAGATATCCGAGCTGCACGGCCTGGTTCGTGAGCGAGAACGCGCCCGAGATCAGCGCCTGCGATGCGATGATCGCCGCCATCGTCGCGAGGATGATCATCGGGATCAGCAGCGGCCCGCCGCTGACGAGGTCGTAGAACGGGTTGTTGACCTTCGCGCCCTCCTGCAGATAGAGCGCGCCCTGGCCGAAGTAGTTGAGGAGGAGGCCCGGGAACACGATGAACGACCAGGCGAGCCGGATCGGCCGCCGGCCGAAGTGGCCCATGTCGGCGTAGAGGGCCTCGCCGCCCGTGATGCAGAGGACGACCGAGCCGAGCAAGAGGAACGCGCGCCAGCCGCCGTCGAAGAGGAACGCGACGGCGTAGGTCGGGCTGGCCGCCCGGAGGATCTCGGGGTTGCGCAGGATGTACGGCACCCCCACGCCCCCGATGGCGATGAACCAGACCAGCATGATCCAGCCGAAGATCGAGCCGATGCGGGCGGTGCCGACCCGCTGCACGACAAACAGGCCGATCAGGATGACGGCGGAGATCGGGACGACGAGGTCGCCGATCGTCAGGCCCTTCTTCTCGCACGGCTTCGCGTCGGTCGCGACGCAGGGCGCGCCCGCGCCCGGCGGTCGAGCCTCGGGAAGTCCGGTCTTCGGCGTGGCGGGCGTGATCGGCGTCTGCGTGATCTCGTCGAGGCCTTCCACGGCGCCGAGGACGGAGACGGCGGGCGTGATGACGCCATCGCCATAGAGGAGACCGGCTCCGAACAGCGCGAGCAGGATCGGCACGGACAGCTTCTTGCGGCGGGGCGTCTTGTCTTCCTGCTGGACGAGCGCGGCCAGCGCGAGGATGCCGCCCTCGCCCTTGTTGTCGGCGCGCAGCACGAACACCAGGTACTTGATGACGACGACGAGCAGCAGCGCCCAGAAGAACAACGAGACCACGCCGAACACGTGGTCCCGCGAGGGGGCGATCGAGTGCTCGCCCGAGAGGCACTCGCGCATCGCGTAGAGCGGGGACGTGCCGATGTCGCCGTAGACGACGCCGAGCGCGGCCAGGGAGACCCACGCGAGCTCCTTGCCGCGCGGCTGAGCGTGGTGCCCGGCCGGCATCTGCTGGGTCGCGTGGGAGCCGCTGGGCGGGCGCGCGGCGTCGTGGGAACCCGAGCGTGGACCGGGCGGGACTGGATCGGGCATGCGGGCGAGACGGGCCGAGGGGCCGGCGCGCACCGTACTACCCTCGCGGCGGGTCGGCGGAAAGATCGCGTACAGAATTTGCGCGATCTATATGCCGGTTGACACGGTGGCGGGGAGCGGCGTAAGCGCGCTTGCACGATTCGCGGGTGCGCTGTGCGAGCCCGCGCGTTGTCGGGTTTGCGTCGCGTGCACGGCGTCGATTTGCCGCGGCTGCGCCGCGACGCGAGGCATGCGCGATGCACTCGCGTCGACATCATGAACAACGACAAGAGCCCGAACCAGAAGCAGACCCAGTCCACCAAGTCGGACCAGAGCCCCGCGACCGCGGATCAGCAGCAGGGCCGGCAATCGATGAAGAGCGCGGGTCAGATGGACGACTCGGACCAAGACATCGCCGGCGGCGCCGACCGGATGCCGCCGTCCAGCTCGCAGGCGGGCAGCAAGGGCGGAGGTAACGCCGGCGCGCAGGTCGACGTCGACCAGGCGGACAAGGTCTCGCAGCGCGACACGGGTGGCGGCAGCGACATCGACGACGAGAGCGACGCGAGCGACGCGAGCGACGAGAACGACGAGAGCGACGAGAGCGACGAGAGCGACGACACCGACGGGGCTGACGACCTGAACGGCCTCGCCACGGACGCCGACAACGGCCAGCAGGCCGTCAAGACCCCGTCGTCGCGCAAGTGACGCGCGAGGGCGCGCGCGTGGGGATGGAGTAAGCTGTCCGAGCTGTGAAGGCTCCCGAAGGACCGCACGATCTCGCCGCGCACGCGCACCACGAGGACGAAGCTCATAACCGGGCCGGCGAACGCCGGACCCGGATCGTGGTGCTCCTGACGTTCGTCATGATGATCGCCGAGCTGGTGCTGGGCCACATGACCGGCTCGCTGGCGCTGACCGCAGACGGCTGGCACATGGGCACGCATGTCGGCGCGCTCGGGCTGACGCTCGCCGCGTACTGGTACGCGCGGACGCGGGCGGGAACCGACACCTTTGCCTTCGGCACCGGCAAGATCTACGCGCTCGCCGGGTTCACGAGCGGCATCCTGCTCGCGATCGTGGCGCTCTGGATGATCTACGAGGGCGTCGACCGCCTGATCGATCACCCGGACGTGAATTTCGGCGAGGCGCTGCCGATCGCGATCGCCGGCTTCGTCGTGAACTTGATCTCGGCGAAGCTGCTCGGCCACAGCCATCACTACGGTCACGACCACGGGCATGCCCACGAGCACGCCGGTCACGATCAGGACCACGCGCACCACGTGCACGCGCATGACGAGGAGCGCGCGCCCGCGAAGGCCGGCACGCTCGACTTCAACCTGCGCGCCGCGTACATCCACATCCTCGCCGATGCGCTGACCTCGCTCGCCGCGATCGGCGCGCTGACCCTCGGCCGCTTCACGGACCTCTGGTTCCTCGACCCCGTGATGGGGTTCGTCGGCGGTGGGGTGATCCTCTGGTGGACGGTCTCGCTGTGCATGCAAGCGAGCCGGCAGCTCCTCGATGTCTCGTCGTCGCCAGCGGGCGAGCGCGTCGTTCGCGAGCGGCTCGAGGCGATCGACGACGTGAAGGTCGCCGACCTACATGTCTGGGAGCTCGGTCCGGGTCGCCGGAGCTGCATCGTGTCGCTGGTGACTGCCTCTCCCCGCGACCTCGCGTTCTATCGCGATGTAGTCCTGAGTACGCTGGAGTGCGCGCACCTGACGATCGAGATCCACCACTGCGATCTCGCCCATGGCGTGCGCGCGGCAGCGGCTAGCCCACTCGAGGTTGCGCACCGACACGAGCACTGAGCGCAATCAGTTGCACACCTACATTGGCTAAGCGCGCGCGATTGCGTAAAGCTCGCGTGGCGTGATGATTGCTCGGGGGAGCATCGTGAGGGCCGCACTATGTGCGGCGTTGGTCATTGGCTGCGGGGGCAGTCCAGTGACGAACGCCGTTGAGCAAGCCGGAACCGTCTGCGGCGAAGGCCCGACGGTGAAGGGGATCGACGTTTCTTATTACGAGGGGAGCATCGACTGGTCCGCCGTCGCGGGGGATGGCGTCCAGTTCGCCTTCGTCCGCGTCTCGGACGGTCTGGCGGTCATCGACCCGAAGTTCGACGCGTACTGGAAGGGCTCCCGCGCTGCGGGGATCGTGCATGGCGCGTATCAGTTCTTCCGGCCGGCGCAGGACCCGATCGCGCAGGCGGACCTGCTGCTCCAGACGATGGGGCCGATGCAACCGGGTGATCTGCCGCCGGTGATCGACGTCGAGGTCAACGGCGGCCTGTCGTCGACGAAGGTCGCCGCGGCCGTGAAGCTGTGGGTCGACCACGTGCAGGCCGCGATCGGCCGCGCGCCGATCATCTACACCGGCAAGTACTTCTGGGACGACAACGTGGGCGCGGACTCGATGGGAAGCCTGCCGCTGTGGCACGCGCAGTACACGAGCGCGGCGTGTCCGGACATCTCCACCACGTGGACGAGCTGGCACTTCTGGCAGTACACGTCGACGGGGACCATCGCAGGGATCCCAGGCGGCGGCGTCGACGTGAACCGGTGGAACGGCGATCGCGCCTCGCTCGACGCGTTCCTCGGCGGTCCGGACGCGAAGCCGTGCATGCCGTTGCCGGCCGCCGGCGGCGTGGTCGATGACGGTGACGCGTGCTTCTCGAGCGGCGGGCCGTCGCAGTACATGCGCGAGGTCGCGACGGCGGGCGAGGACGGCGATCTGCTCTGGACGCACGCGACCTACGATGCGGCCGAGGCAAACTACGCCGACTGGCAGCTCGCGGTCGCGGCGCCGGGCCGCTACGAGGTCGAGGTCTACACGGCGGCGCCGTGGGCGACGTCCAAGCGTGCGGACTACCAGGTCACCGCGTCGGGCCAGATGACGAGCGTGACGATCGATCAGACGGCGGTCGACGGCTGGCAATCGCTCGGCGCGTTCGATTTCACCGCCGGCAGCGGCGAGGGGGTTCACCTCGGTGACAACACCGGCGAGGATCTGGCGGCCAACGTCCAGCTCGTCTTCGACGCCGTGCGCATCACGGCCCTCGAAGCCGGCAGCGACATGATGGGCTCGGACCGCTCCAACCCGGGCACCACCGGGTCCGCCGGCACCGGCTGCGCCGCGGCCGGCTCGACCGGCGGCGGCCTGGCCCTCGGCCTGCTGGCGCTGGTCCGTCGTCGCAAGCGCGCTCGCTCCGCGTAACCGCCGCGGCGCCGTCTGAGGCGGCCTGGCCGTCACCTTGGCGCGAGGACGAGCTACGACGTGCCGCTCGAGCGCGTCGAAGAGCGCTTCTTGCGCTGCTTGTCGACGGTCGTCGGCGTGACCGCGGCGTTGATCGTCGGCGCGCCGACCATCAGGTGACCGGCGTCGTTGTCGAGATCCTCGCCGCGCACGTTGTTCTTGCCCTGCTGGGCGACGGTGTGCGCGCAGCGGCTGACGGCCGACACGAGCTCGCGCACGTTGCCCGGCCACGGGCGCAGGAGGCACGCCTCGATCAGCGTCGAATGGATCTGCAGCCCGGGCTCCGTGGAGCGGACGGCGTCGTGGACGAGGTACGCCATCTCGTCGGGGCGATCGCGGAGCGGCAGGAGCAGCAGGGACTTGCCCTGCAGCCGCGCGATGAGCTCCGACGGGATCGCGAGGTGCTCGAGCGGCATCGACGCCGTCGTCACGACCTTCACGGTCGGGCGCGTGTCGAGCAGGCGCACGAGCGCGGCCGTGTTCTGCGCGCCGAGCTTGCCGATCTGCTCGAGAATCAGCGTCTCGATCTGCGGGCCGGCGACGCGCTCGAGCGGCACCGCCTGGATCATCGGGTTGAAGACCGCCTCCGGTCGGCCGCGCATGCGTGCGTAGCCGCGTGCCATGCGGCCCTTGCCGCTCCCCGCCTCGCCGAGGATGACGAGGTTCGTACCCGCGCGCGCGGCCGCCTCGACCTGACGCCACAGCGGCGCCGTGCTCGCGCCGATGATGGCGTCGTGCTCCGTCTGGATCGTGCCGCCTTCGAAGCGGCGGATATCCTCGAGGAGCACGACCACCGTGCGCCCCGTGCGCACGATGGACGGCGGCGTCACCGTGATCTCGCGGTCCACGAGCGGGTGGCCCCCGGCGTACGTCCCGTTGCGGCTGCCGAGATCCGTCACGACGAAGCGGCGATCACGCCAGTCGACGCGCGCGTGCTGCCGGCTGATGCGATCGTCGGTCGTCGCCTCGAGCAGCTCGCGTCCGAGGACGAGTCCACCCTCGGGGATGCGGAACGTGGCCACGCAGGGCGTGGCGCCGCTCCAAACCACGAGAATCCCTGGCACGGCGGCCTGGGCAGAAGGCCCGTCCATCGCGAGGACTATACCGCTGATCGAGCCCGGAGCGGGTCGGCGCCGTGCGGCGGGATGCCGAGCTCCCATCGCTCCAGCACGCCCCGCACGCCGCCGAGATCGACCGCTGTCGAGAACGTGCGGACGAGACCCGCGCGCTCGGCCGCGGGGCCGGTCTGGCGGGGGGCGGGGGTGATCCAGACGAGCCGGCCGCCGGGCGCGAGGCGGCGCGCGAAGTTCGGCAGCGCGGCGACGAGCAGGGCGGCAGCGTCGACGCGGACCCGGCTGCCGAGCGGCGGGTTCGTGATGACGAGGTCCACCGCGCCCGGGTCGTGCTCGCGCGCATCGCCGCGAGTCAATTGCACCTCGAGGCCGGCCGCCGTGACGTTCGCGCGCGCGGCGGCGAGCGCGCCCTCGTCCACGTCGCTGCCGCTCAGCGCGGCTGGCGGTGGGCCGATCATGCGCGCGCGTTCGACCAGCTCTGCGGCGGCGCCACAGAATGGATCCCACGCGCGATCGCCCGCGCGCGCGCCCGCCACCGCGGCGAGCGCGGCCGCGACGGTCGGGTGCGACGAGGCCGGCACATCCGCGACGCGCCACGCGAAGCGCGGGTCGACGGCCCTGCGCGGCACGAGCTCGAGCGCGCTGCCGTCTTCGTCGACGACCGCATCCCACGTGGTGGCCGTCGGATCGTTCAGCAGCTCCGGCGCGCGGGCGGTGACGTCGCGCGCGACCCGCCACACGACGGCGCGCTGATGGCCGTGCGCGAGCTGCAGGCGCCAGCGGATCGGCCCGCGGGTCCACGCCGCGAGGAGCGCCCGCACGTTCGGCGCCGTCAACGCCGCCGTGATCGCCGGGGCGCTCGTGCCCGCGAGCGGGACGCGGATCCCGGCCGTCGCCCACAGCCGCGACGCGAACAGCGCGGCCCACGGCCGGTCGAGGACGACGTCGACGGCCGAGTCCGAGACGCGCGTGCGATCGGCGGACGGGCCCTGATGGGCCGCGTGCAAGGCCGGAATGCTCGGCGCGAACCCGCACGCCACGAGCTCGGCGGCGAGGAGGCTCGCGAGGCCGCCGCGGCAGTGCAGCCGCACCTCGAGGCGCGCGCCATGCGGCGGCGGGACGTCGGTCGCGACCTCGCTCGGCGCGTCGCGGCGCGCGGTGCGGTCCGCCATCAGGAGCGCGCGGTCCCGGCGGCGGGCGAGCTCGACATCGGCGGCGGGCTCGAGGGCGCGCAACCGGGCGAGCGCGGCCTCGCCGCCGACCTTGCCGAGCGCCTCCGCCAGCGCGCGCCGCTCGTCGGGCGTGACGTCGGCGGCATCCCAGCGCGCGACCAGCGCCGCCCGCGGCTCGGCGCCGTCGAGCTTGCCGAGCGCGACCACGACCGCGCGCCGCACACGCGACGCGCCATCACGGAGGAGCGCGAGCAGCACGGCCACGGCGTCCGCATCGCCGGTCCGCGCGTGGAGTCCGAGCGCCTGGCAGAGCCGGGCGCGCGCGCCGTCGTCCGCGATGCCTGGATCGTCGAGGGCCATGACGATCGCGCCGCGACCGGCGGCGCCGAGGCCCGCGAGGGCGGGGAGGGCGCGCGTGGCGGCGGGCTCGTCCCCGCGCGCGATCAGCGCCGCGAGCTCGCGCGCATCGCGCTGTGCAGGCGTGAAGTTTTTCTCGCCCAGGGCGCGGGCGAGGTCGAAGTCGGCCGCGCGTGGCACCCGGGGCGCTACTTGCGGTTCTTCTTGCGCGCGGCCTTCTCGGCCTTGCGCTTCGCGATCGCCTTCGCGCGATCCTGCGGGCGCGGCGCGCCCGGGACGACCCCCTTCGAGCCCGGCGGCGTGAAGCCCTTCGGCATCCCCGACGGGAGACCCGGCATCCCGCCCGGCAGGCCGGCCATGCCCTCCATGCCCGGCGGCATGCCGCCGCCCGCCATGAGCGCGTTGATGTCCATGCCGGCCAGCTTCTTCATCTGCGAGAACTGTTTGAAGCCGGGGATCTTGCCCATGAGGCCGGTCGACGCTCCGAGCTGCACCATCATCTGGCGCATCTGCGCGAACTTCTGCAGCAGGTCTTTGACCTCCTGCTCCTTGCGACCCGAGCCCGCCGAGATGCGCTTGACGCGACCCGGGTGGAAGTCCGCGCGCCGGCGCTTTGCCGCGCGACCGGCGGTGGACGTGAAGTCCTCCCACGACGTCGACACGAACACCTGCGGGTTCATGCGCTCCTCGAAGGTCATCGACGAGATCATCGCCTCGATCTTCGTGAGCTCCTTGTCGTCGAGGTTCACGCCCTCGGGCAGCGCGCCGCCGAAGAACGGCAGCTTCTCGAACAGGTCCTTGAGCGAACCCATCTTCTGGATGAGCTTGATCTGCTCGAGGAAGTCCTGCATGTCGAACTTGCCCTTGAGCATGCGGAGGGCGTCCTCTTCCGCCTTCTCCGCATCGACGACCTGCTCGAAATCTTTGACGAGGCCGACGATGTCGCCCATCCCGAGGATGCGCGACGCGAGCCCCTCGGGCCGGAACTCCTCGAGCTTGTCGAGCTGCTCGCCCATGCCGAGGAACTTGATCGGCTTGCCGGTCTTCTCCTTGACCGAGAGCGCCGCGCCACCACGCGCGTCACCGTCGAGCTTCGTCATGATGACGCCGTCGAGGTTCAAGCGCTTGTTGAACGTGTCGGCGACGCTCGTCGCGTCCTGGCCCGTCATGCTGTCGAGGACGAGGAAGATGTTGGCCGGCATCGCGGCCTTGTCGATGTCCTCGAGCTCCTGCATCAGGGGCTCGTCGATCGCGAGGCGACCGGCGGTGTCGTAGATGATGACGTCGCAGCCCTTGAGCGCGGCCTCGGCGGCGGCGCCGCGGCAGATCGTGACGGGATCCTTGCCGTCGATCGTGAAGACCGGCATGTCGAGCTGGCGCCCGAGCGTGCGGAGCTGCTCGACGGCGGCCGGGCGATAGATATCGGCGGCGACGAGGAGCGGCTTCTTCTTGTGCGTCTTCTCGAGCCAGCGCGCGAGCTTGCCGCAGCTCGTGGTCTTGCCGGAGCCCTGGAGGCCGCACATCATGATGCCGGTCGGGCCCTTCTTGGCCCACTTGAGCTCGGTGTCCACCGGGCCCATCATCTTGACCAGCTCGTCCTGGCAGATCGCGATGAACGCCTGCTCGGGCGTGATCGTCTTCGCGCCGTACTCCTTGCTCTTCGCGCGGAGCTCGACCTCCTTGCCGCGCGCCGCTTCCTTGACGCGCGAGATGAAGATCTTGACGACGGAGAACTCCACGTCGCCTTCGAGCAGCGACAGGCGCACGTCGCGCAGCGCCTCGTCGATGACTTCGTCGGTGAGCTCGGCGACGCCGGACAGGCGCTGACGGGCGGATTTGAATCCCTTGGCGAGGGTCTCTAGCACTGTCGACCTATAGCACGGACTGCGTCCGGCCCCTCAGCGCTGGCTGCGCGCCACGATGGCGCGAACCTCGGGATCGGGGTCGCCGGCGAGGCGGGCGAGGACCCCGCCATCTCCGTGGGCGGCGCGGCGGACCCACGCGGCGCGGGCCACGGCGGCGCGGACGGCCGGCTCCGGGTCCTGCGCGAGGTGGTCGAGGACCATGCCATCACCGACGAGCGGGAAGCTCCACTCGAGCGAGTGCGCCAGCGCGAGGCGGCGCGTCGAGTCATCGGCGAGCGCCCAGGTCGCGGCGAGGTGCGTGGCCGCGAGGGGCCGCATGCGGGCGAGCGCGAGGGCCAGGCCGCGACCGAGCGCCGTCGCGGCGTCCCGGGCGTCGAGGTGCTCGCGGTCGATCGGCAGCGTGGCGTCGAGGTCGGAGTCGTCGTCCATGGCCGCGAGGGCGTCGGCGGCCTCGCGGGTCTGACTCGAGGCCGGCCCGGTGGCGGCGGCGACCGCCGGCGCCGCGGCTCCGGTCGACAGCGCGAGCACGGTGAGCTTGGAGAGCAGGCGCCGGAGGGAGACCTTGGACATGGACGTGGGACGGAACGTGGTCATGCAGGAGCTCCTCGTCAAGGAACCTCGCACAGTGCAGGTTCCATTCCCGCGCCGGGCGAGGGCGCAGGAGGCCCAGCGCGCCCGACGATGCGCGTCATGTCGGCCCGCGAGACAGGTCGTGCCGCGAAACCGACGTCGGTCCGCCGACGTCGACCCGTCACGTGCCGATCGGCTCGGCGAGCTCGTGCCGCAGCAGCTCGACCAGGTGCTGGCGCACGCGCTCGCGGACGACGTCGCCGTTGACCAGCAGGAGCAGCGGCTCGGTGACGCTCCATCCCGTCACCGGAATCTCGACCAGCTCGCCGCCGCGCAGCATGCGCCGGGCGCCGATCGACGGGCCGAACGCCACGCACGCGCCCCGCGCGGCGAGCTCGAGCGCGGCGCCAAAGGTCTGCACGCGGTGCGCGATCGTTCGCTCCGTGACCGGCAGCGGGCAGTCATCCCCGACGGGGCCGAAGCGGCCGGCGAGCGTCGACAGCGCGCCGATGAAGGGCAACGAGCGCACCTGCTCGACCGCGATGGGCAAGGCCCCGAGGGCGTCCACCAGCGCCGGCGGTCCGACGAGGATCTTGCGGAGGACCCCGATCTCGTCGGTGACCCACGTGGCCGGCAGCCCCCGGACGCCGCCGGGCAGCACGGCGAGGTCGAACAAGCCTTCCGTGGCGGTCGCGCGGATCTGCGACGGCGCGAGCTCGACGCCGCGCAGCCGGAGCCCGGACCGCGCGGCCGCGATCGCGGCGATGAGCGTGCCGAGCAGGTACGACGGCGCGGCGAGCGTGAGCTCGACCATGGAGCCGTCGGCGGCGGCCACCTTGCTGCTGGCGGCGAGCGCGTGGACAGCCTCGGTGATGCGCGGCAGGACCTCGCGGCCCGCCTCGGTCAAGCTCATCCCCTTGGCGCCGCGGAGGAGTAGCTTGACGCGGTAGTGCTCCTCGAGCCGCGCGAGGGCCTTGCTCGCCTGCGACGGCGTCACCTTCAGCTCGCGCGCGGCGGCCGTCACCGAGCCCGTGCGCGCGAGGATCAAGAACGTGACGAGGTCCGACAGGCGCAGGTCGGCGAGGGCGTTGACGGAGTCTTCGGTCGCCACCTGCGTAGTGTGCGCGCCTCCGCCGGTAGCGGGGGCAAGCTCCCTCACGTTTCCAGATGGGCAACGCGCGTGCGGAAATCACGCGTAGGCAGGCGCCCACCCCGCGCCGTATGAGCGACGCATGAAGACCCTCCGCCTGTTCCTGTTCGGTTGCCCCCTGTTCGCGCTCGCCTGCGCCACCCCGACCGTCGACGACGCGTACGCTGGCGCCGACTCCAGCGACGATACCGGCGCCGCCGACAGCCCGCTCGCGCGGTCGATCACGGGCTTCCAGCAGGTCGACCTCGTGTCGGATCGCCCCGGCGCGGCGACGCAGGACCCGAACCTCCTGAACCCGTGGGGCATCGCGTTCAACCCCGCCGGTCCGGCGTGGATCGCCAACAACCACAGCGGCACCAGCACGGTCTACGACGCCGCGGGAGCCCTCAAGCTCACGGTCACGCTCCCCGCGGCCGCCGGCGCGACGGATCCGTCCGCGCCCACGGGCCAGGTGTTCAACGCGAGCGCGAGCGATTTCGGCGGCGACAAGTTTATCTTCGACGGCGAGGACGGCCGCGTCTACGGTTGGCAGCCCACGGGCGGTGTCCACGTCCGCGCCGACTTCGCGAGCACGAACAACAGCTACAAGGGCCTCGCGATCGCGACCGGCGAGGACGGCGCGCAGCGCCTGTACCTGACCGACTTTCACAACGGCAAGATCGACGTCCTCGATGCGAGCTACCACGCGGTGACGCTCGACGGCGCCTTCGTCGATCCCAAGATCCCGCACGGCTATGCGCCGTTCAACGCCCAGGAGCTCGAGGGCAAGATCCTCGTGACGTACGCGATGCAGGACGCCGATGCGGCGGACGACACGAAGGGCGCCGGCCACGGCTTCCTCGACCAGTTCGACACGGAGGGCCGCTTCGAGCGCCGCCTCGTCACGCGCGGCGCCCTCAACTCGCCCTGGGCCCTCGCCCTGGCGCCGGACAGCTGGGGCTCGCTCGCGGGCGCGCTCCTCGTCGGTAACTTCGGCAACGGCCGCGTGCACGCCTACGACATCCACGCGCCGAAGGCCCACGGCGGCGAGAAGACGGTCTCGCTCGGCACGCTGACGCTCGGCCACAGTTCGCTGGTGATCGACGGCCTGTGGGCGCTCGCGACGGGCCCGGACGGCCAGCTCTACTTCACGGCCGGGCAGAACGGCGAGAGCAACGGCCTGTTCGGCCGCCTCGCGCACTGAAGCCCGCGTCTTCCGCGGGCGATCTGCTCGGAGCGGGCGATCGCGTCTCCCCGGCGGTCACCCGACGTCGGTGAGATTGTCGGCGTAGTCGCCGTAGAGCTCGCCGAGGTGCCGCGTGACGAACACCTCGACCAGGTCCGGGTCGTACATCTTGCCCGCCGTCTTGCGGAGCACGGCCTCGCACTCGGCGAGCGGCAGCGCGGCCTTGTACGGCCGGTCCGTCGACATCGCGTCGAACGCGTCGGCGATCGCCACGATGCGCGCGGCGATCGGGATCTGCTCCGCCTTCATCTTGTCGGGGTAGCCGGTCCCGTCCCAGCGCTCGTGATGGTTGCGCACGGCCGACATGATGGGCTTTAGCATCTCGATCTTCGACGCGATGTCGTAGCCCTTCACGGGGTGCTCGCGCATGTGCAGCCACTCGGCGTCATCGAGGGGGCCTGGCTTCAAGAGCACGGCGTCCTTGATGCCGATCTTGCCGATGTCATGCAGGAATGCGCCGAACTCGAGCGTCTCGAGCCCGTCTTTCGGGTAGCCAGCTTCGCTCGCGAGCACGAGCGAGAACGCGGCGACGCGGCCGCAGTGGCCCTTCGTGTACGGGTCCTTCGCCTCGATCGCCTCGGCGAGCCCGAACAGCGCCTGGCGGTTGGCCGCCTTGAGCTTCTCGTAGCTGTCCTCGAGCTCCTTCGTGCGCTCCTTGACGACGACGTCGAGCAAGGTCTCGCGCTTCTGGAGCTTGGCCTGATCGATCGAGAGCCGGCGGACCAGCTCGCGCTGCTCCTCGACGAGCCCCAGCAGCTTGACGCCCTCGCCGACGACGGCGACGAGCCGGCTGCGCTCGTTCGGGCGCGCGACGAGCCGGATGATCGTGCCTCCGTGCGCGGGGCGATAGTCGAGCTCGACGGCCTCGTCGGGGGACGTGACGAGCGCGATCCGCAGCGCGTCCGGCGCGTGGAGGAGGCTCGCCTCGAGCATCGACACGCCGTCGAACGAGTGGCCGGCGGTGGTGGTCGCGTGATGGGAGACGATGACGTGGGCCGCGTGGGAGCGGAGCTTGTTCAGCGCCTCGACCGTCGAGCGCGCGGTCTCGACCTGCAGCCCGAGTCCGCCGAGGAGCTGGGCGAGCTCCCCCAGCGCTTCGGGTTGCGGGTGGGCCACCAGAGCCCTGAAACGGCGCGACACGCGCGGACTATATCGATGGCGCTTCCGCCCGCAACGGGAGATTTCTGCGCCACCGCGAACCGTAAGCCAGCTTAGGATGGCGACGTGCACTTCAGGATGACGCCGACGATGCTCCACAGCATCGACGGCCGCGGCTGCATCAGGGAGGTCAGTGAAATCTGGCTGACCAGGCTCGGTTACGCGCGGGACGAGGTCGTCGGGCGGCTGGTGACGGACTTCCTGTCTCCCGCCAGCGCGCGGTATGCCCGCGACGTCGTCCTGCCGAAGTTCTACGCGACCGGGGCCTGTGACGTGGAATACGAGATGGTGCGCAGCGACGGCACCACGATGCCGGTTCGCCTCCACGCCGTGGCGATCCGTGACGCGGCGGGCGCGTTCGACCGCTCGATCGCGGTCATCGAGGACTTGACGGAGCAGCGCGCCCTCGAGAACAAGATGTTCGAGGCGCAAAAGCTCGAGAGCCTCGGGCTCATGGCCGGCAGCATCGCGCACGACTTCAACAATCTCCTGGCGAGCGTCGTGGGCAACGTGCAAATCGCGGCCCGCGCGGCCGGTCACATCGCGCCCGCCGCGGCTGCGCTCGCCGACATCATGACCGCTGCGACGCGCGCGGCGGACCTCTGCCGCGAGTTGCTCGCATACTCCGGGCGCGGCCGGTTCCACGACGAGACGATCGACCTGAACGAGCTGGTGGTGGAGCTGGTCAAGGTGCTCGCGGTCAACGTGGGCGAGCGGGCGTCGCTCGAGCTCGACCTCGTGCCGGAGACGGCGCTGGTGGAGGTCGACGCCACGCAGGTGCGCCAGGTGCTGATGAACCTGGTGGTCAACGCGGCCGAGGCGATGGACGGGCCGCGCGGCACCGTC
>JANXOM010000009.1 GCA_025353585.1 Deltaproteobacteria bacterium | reverse complement strand
ACCGAGCTCACCGCGCACCACGACTACTTCGCGGTGTACCTCGCGCCGGATCCGGTCACGGGAACGCTGGTCCTCGCGCTCTACGGCGTCTACGGCCCGGGCACGTCGGCGGCCGCGTTCTTCATGAAGACCCAGGTCATGGCCAACCGAGCCACCTTCGACAAGGCGTACTACGTCTACGAGTGGACCGACGGCCCGAACCAGGACGGACTGGCCGATCCGACCGACACGGTCACCCTCGTGGCTTCCGGGCCCTGACCAGGATCGCGCGCTGGTACGGCTTCGCGAAGAGATCGCGCTCGGCCGTCACCTCGAAGCCCGCGCGCACGAGCGTCTCGCGGATGTCGGGCCACATGAACGTCAGGTAGTACATGATGAACTGTGGCTTCAGCAGCGCGTTGCGCACGCGCATCACCGCGTTGAAGCCGTGCGCCATCCAGAACCACGGCTCCGTCGGGGCTGGGGCGCGCGTGGTCGCGAACACGAAGCGGCCGCCGGGCCGCAGCGCGCGCGCGATGCCGGCGATGAAGCGATCCTCGTCGCCGGGCTGCACGTGGCCGAGCGCGCCGACGCACGTGACGACGTCGAATTCGGCCGCGAACGGCAGATCGAGCGCGTCGCCGCGGACGAGCTCGACGGGCGCGCCGCCTGGGGCGTCGGCGAGCTGGCGACGGGCCTCGTCGAGCATGCCGCGGCTGAAGTCCACGCCGACCACCCGATCCCGACACAGCGGCCGTAGCTGGCGAAGCGCGGCGCCGGTGCCGCAGCAGACGTCGAGCGCGGCGCCCACCGAGCCCGGCCCGCCGATGACCTGCGCGAGCGCGGTGACGACCGGCGCGGGCGTGCGGAATGGCGTGTAGTCGAACTTCGGCGCGATGAGGTCGTAGCCGTGCTCGGTCGAGGCCAGCGCCTGCCGCATCAGCTCCACGAACGAAGGGCCCTGAGGATGGAACATCGGGTCGGCGGACCATACGCGAAGAAAGCGCGACTTGAATGGCGTGGTTCGGGCGTCCGGCGCTGACTCGCGCGGCTCAACCCCGCGGATCTCCTTCGCGCAACCTGGCGCGTGGCGTGGAATCACGGGGCAGATGCGCTCGTCCCGTCACCTCGTGGCCCTTGGCTTCGCCGCCGCCGCCGCCGTCCAGCTCGTGGAGGTGCGCCAGGCCCAGGCGTGCGGCTGCCTCTCGCCGCCGGCTGTCACGGCGGGCGACTATGCTGTCGCGCAGGCGTCCGAGCAGATCATCTTCGAGGTCACGCCGGGCTGGGTCACGGCCCACGTCCTCATCCGCTACGCAGGTGACCCCGCGCAGTTCGCGTGGCTCGTACCGGTGCCCGAGGTCCCTGACCTCAGCATCTCGCCGGTCTCGGCGTTCGGGCTCCTCGACGCGGCGACCGCGCCGCAGGTGTCAGTGAACACGCAGGACATGTGTCCGATCTCGGAGTGGGCGTGTCACTACGACTACCCGGCGCCGTCGGGCGGTGGGTGCATCGGGGCCGCCGACGAGGCGGCCGGGCTGTCCTCGACGGACGCGGGCAACGCCGGGGTGAACGACGCCGCTGGCAGCGGGATATCGCCGGTGACCGTGATCAACACGCAGACCGTGGGCGACTACCAGACCGTGACGTTCGCCGCGAGCAACGCCGTCGGCGCCACGCAGTGGCTCCACGACAACGGCTTCATCGTCAACGACACGACGTCGATCTACATGGAGTCGTACATCCAGGCGAACATGGTGTTCGTCGCGGCGAAGCTCGTGCCGGGCGCGCAGACCACGGCCATCAAGCCGCTGCGGATGCATTACCGCGCGGCGTATCCGACGATCCCGCTGATCCTCACGGCCGTCGCCGCGCAGCCGCACCTGACCGTGACGGCGTTCGTCTACGCGGACCAGCCGTATCGCCCGATGGGGCACCCGGTCGTGACCATCGCGCCAAACCGCCTCGCGCGCGACGGGGCCGGCCGCTTCAACTATCCCATGGTGCTCGCGCGCACGATCGACGAGGCAGGCGGCGACGCGTTCGCCGTCGAGTATCGCGGCGATGCGAGCCCGTCGCAGGTCGGCACGGGGACCTGCTGCGGCGCCGGCTCCGACGACTATTGCGGCCTCGGCAACGACGGCCAGTGCGAGTGCCCGGCCGACGCGTTCGACGCGACCGACTGCTCCGAGCAAGGCGATCTCGTCGACGGCGTGACGCTCCTGCGCGCGCTCGGCGGCACGTACTCGAATTTGACGCGCATCACGACGCGCATCTCGCCCGAGGAGATGACGTTCGACCCGGGCTTCGAGCCGGATCCGACGAACCCGCTGCCGACCAACATGTACACGGTCGGCACGCAGCCGTCGCTCGCGAGCTGCCCCCAGGCCGTCCAGGATCGCGCGGCCTTCGCGGACATCACCGCGGAGCAGGCGTGCAACGCGATGTACTGCGGCCCGACGAGCGAGTGCGTGATCACGGCCGCCGGCCCGGCCTGCGCGTGCGGTTCGGGCACGGTCGCGACGGGGTTCATCGACCTCGACGAGCACGCGTCGGTGACGTGCGTGCCGACGGTGCCGCCGGTGGATCTGCGCGCCGGCGGCGACCTGCTACCCGACGCGTGTGCGACCGCGGACTGCGGCACCGGGCAGTGCCAGGACCGCAACGGCGTGGCCGTGTGTCTGTGCGCGCCAGCGTCGGCGGCCGTGCTCGGCGCGACGTCGGGGGCGCCGCCGCGGTGCTCGCCGATCCGGCTGCGGACGCATAGCCCGGGCGCGCAGGACTTCGCCGCGCCGCTGGCCGGGCTCGCCGTGTGCGCGCCCGCGCCGCCGTTATGCGGGAACGATGGCTACCTCGAGAAGGTCGGGAGCCCGCGCGTCGGCGTCGATTGCGGCGGCGCGACCCCGGCCGCGTACTCGACGTCGAAGCCCGACGGCTGCGGCTGCCAGGAAGCGGGAGGGCCGTCGCCGGCGGCGATCGTCGGCGCGGCGTGGCTCGGCTTCGTGGTGCTCGTGCGGCGCCGGCGGCGCGGGCGGGCGTGATGCTGCGCGCGGCGCTCGTCCTCGCGGGGGTGGTCGGCGCGTGCGGCGGGCGCGACGGAGCGGCGGGATCGCCGGTGCAGAACCGGGCCGCGGCGCCGGTGATCGCGACGCGCGCTGACACGCGGCTCCCGCGCGCACCGGGCGCGAAGGCGCCGAGCATGGTGGCGATGGTCGGCAGTAGCGGCAGCGGCGACAGCGCCGGGACGATGCTCGCGGACGTCGACAGCTGCGCCTCCTGCCACCCCGACGTGGCGGCGCAGTGGAGCGCGAGCGCGCACTCGTTCGCGTCGTTCGGCAACCCGATCTATCGGTTCGACATCGAGCAGGTGCGCGCGGACCTCGGCAAGCCCGCGAGCCAGCACTGCGGCGGCTGCCACGACATGCCGCTGCTCGTCGATGGCCTGCTCACGGGCGCGCTGGCGATCGCGCCCGATGATCTGCGAGCGCACTCCGGCGTGACGTGTCGGCTCTGCCACGGCATCGCGCGCACGACGTTCGACGGCAACGGCAGCTACGTGTGGAACGCCACGCCGCTCGACGCGCCCGCGCTCGACGACGCCGCGTCCATCGCGCGCCATCGCCAGCAGGTGACGACGAAGGTCGACACCGAGCTGTGCATCGGCTGCCACCGCGGGTTCCTGTCCCCCGACATGGGGATCCCCGTCCACCTGACGGGCCTCGACGAGACCGGCGCGTGGCAGAGCTCCGCGTGGACGGGCAACGGCACGGGGCGGATCGACAAGGTCGAGGCGAAGACGTGCATCGATTGCCACATGGAGCGCGTCGAAGCATCGGCGACGGAGCTCGGCGCGAAGCACGGCGCGGTCGCGTCACACCGCTTCGTCGGCGGCCACACCTGGATGGCGGGCATGCGCGGGGACGCGGTGCAGCTGCGCGCGACGCAGGCGAAGCTCGCCGGCGTGGCGTCGATCGACGTCGCGGGGGCGCGCGTGGTGACGGGCGGGGCGCCGGGGCCGTGGGTGCTGCCGGCGGATGGCGCGCCCGCGCGGCCCGGCTCGCGGCTCGAGCTCGACGTGGTGATCCGGAACCTGCTCGCGGGACATCGGATCCCGGGCGGGCTCCTCGACGTGCAGGACTCGTGGATCGAGGTGGAGGTGGCCGACCGCGCGGGGCGGCGGCTCGCCGCGTCGGGGCTCGCGCACGCGACGGATCCCGACGACACCGAGACGCACGTGCTGCGGACGCTGGCGGTCGATCAGGCGGGCGAGGTGCTCGACGAGCACCAGCTCGCGAAGTTCCGCGCGCAGGTGGCGCCGCAGACGCTCGCGCCGCGGGAGGCGCAGGCGATCCGGTACGGCTTCACGGTGCCGGCGACGCTGACGCGCGCGCAGCTGCCGCTCACGGTGACGGCGCGGCTGCGCCACCGGAGCCGGTCGCTGCATCTGCAGGCCGCGACGTGCCGCGGCGCGCAGACGCCGGAGGGGCAGGCGTTCATCGCGGGGGCCCGCGGGGCGCGGGCCGTGGCGCTGGACCCGTGCGCGCCGCAGCCGATCACGCTGATCGCGGAGACGCGGATCGAGCTCGGCGAGGGCGCGCAGATCGAGGCCACGCGCCCGGCGTGGGAGCGGACCTACGAGCTCGGCATGGCGCTCGCGTCGACGATCGTCACGCGACTCGACGAGGCCGACGCCGTGCTGGCGCGGGCGCACCAGATGGCGGTCGAGCCGCGGGCGCGCGCGATGGTGGCGGTGCAGCGCGGCTGGGTCGCGGCGCGGCTCGGCCACGTGGACGCCGCGCTCGCGGACGTGCAGGAGGCGCGGACGGCGCTGGGCGTGGGGGCGAGTGCGGGCAAGCCCGGGCCGGCGGTGCTCGACGCGGTCACGGCCGATGCGTACGTCCGCGCGAACCGGTGGGTGGAGGCCGTGGCGCCGGCCCGGGCGTGCACCGAGCGGGCACCGCGCAACGCCGCCGCCTGGGGCGTCTACGCCGCGGTGCTGGTGGCGGTGGGCGATCACGCCGGCGCGCTCGGCGCGACCGCGCGCGGGCTCGCGCTGGCGCCGCGCGATCCCGACCTGCTCCGCTCGCAGGCGACCGCCCTCGCCGCGCTCCACGATCCGCAGGCCGCCGCGGCCCAGGCCGCCTACGTGCGCTTCCGCGTCAACGACCAGGCCGCCGGCCTGCGCATCCGCTGCGCCCACGGCTCCGCCCGCTGCGCGCGCGACCGCAACGCCGTCCACACCCTCGAGCTCCGCTGACCGGGTCCGCCTCTACCCTGGGTATGTAACAATGGGGCCTGGCCCCGTTGTTTTTGTCCGGCGGCCGGACAGGTCAGGTGGGAGCGAGGTGCCGCGGCCCGACCCACGTGGCGCCGAGGGCGATGAGCTGCTTGACCTGGTCGGGGTCGGCGCCGAGCTCCTCGAGGAACTTCGAGCTGAGATCCTTGATATCGTGGACCCAGACGCCGCGCACGCCGAGCTCGTGGCGCGCGAGCCGATCGGACGCGTTCGTGTCGGCGACCAGGTAATCGTGGGATGCCACCGCCGCCGGCAACGCGTTGATCGTGACCCGCACCTTCTTCGCCACGAGCGCCGCCTTGATCCGCTCGAAGTCCGCCTCCGCCATCGACAGTTCATCCATCCGGCGAGTGTAGCGCTGCGGTGCGCGCAACCCGCCGTCATTTCGGGCGCGTCAGGCGCTCCCAGCTGACGAGCGTCGCCATCGCCTCGTCCGCGCTGCGGCCACAGATCTCCGGCTCGGGCCGAAAGCCGATGCAGGTCGACGGGCGCTCCGGCTGGCCGAACAGCGTGCAGCGCAGGTCGCCCGTCAGGTGCGGGCAGCGCACGCCGGCCGGCTTGCCCGCCGGCAGTGCCGCGCACGGCGAGATCGACGGTGCGATGCAGCACGCACCGCACGCGGGCCGACAGCTCGATGTTGGGTTCGCCGCGGTTGACGTACGCCGACGCTAGCACGCACAGTCGCGCCGCCGATGCGCCCGTACGCCGAGCTCCTATCCGCCGAGCCTGCCTGGCCGGAGATCGCCGCCCTCGCCGCGAAGGCCGGCGCGCGCGTGACTGTCTTGCCGGCGACCGCCGACAGCGCCCGCGTGTGCCTCGAGGGGCTGCAGGTCACCACGCGGTCGCCGCTCGGCGCCGTTGCGCACGAGACCGGAGGCATCCTCGTCGACCACGGCTGGCTGCGGCTGCTCGGCTCGGGCCACGCGCGGCTCGCGCGCACGCTCGGCGGTTGGAACCAGACGCTCAACGTGCCGTTCGCGGATCTCATGGTCGTCGCCGACGACGCGATCGGCGGCAACTTCGCCATCAACGGCGGGGCGCTCGGCGGCGCCCGCGGCAACATGCACTACTTCGCGCCGGATACGCTGTCCTGGCAGGACCTCGGCTTCGGTTACGGCGCATTCGTCGGGTGGGCGTTCACCGGCAACGTGACGAAGTTCTACGAGGGCTTTCGCTGGCGCGGCTGGCAGGCCGAGGTCGAGGCGCTCGGCGGCGATCGCGTGATCGCGCTCTACCCGCCGCCCTCGAGCGTCCAGGGCAAAGACCTCTCGAAGGTCTCGCGGAGCCCGGTCCCGGCCGCCGAGCTCTGGCGGTTTCATGTCGACGTCGCCTCTCGCCTCGCGCCCAAGCGCTGACGGCGCCCCTACTCCTCGGTCGTGATCACGTCCTCGTTGTCGATCAGGTCGTCGCCGCTGAACGAGATGCCGAGCGCGTCATCCTATTCACCCGCCGCGGCGCTGAGGACGGCCTCGAAGGTGCGGCCGACGGGGATGTTCTTGACGTAGCTCGTGTCGGTTTGGACATCGGGCTCGACGTCGGGCTCGACGTCGGGCTCGACGTCGGGCTCGACGTCGGGCTCGACGTCGGGCTCGAGGTCGGGCTCGAGGCCGTCGAGACGCGCGATGACCGGCGCCGGCTTCGGCGCGAGCACCAGCGGGTCCGCGGGATCCAGCACGAGCGGGACGGTTTGCGTCCAGCCGGCCGCTACCGGCTGGTCGAGGAGCACGATCGTCGTCGGTCCGGAGTAGAACGTCACCGTGTATGCGCCGGGCACGAGGCCCGGGATCCGGTAGCGGCCGGCCTCGTCGGTGATCCCGAACTCCGCGCGCTCGACGGCGGGCGTCGTCGCGAGCACCGTCACGCCGACGACGACCTCGCCGGTCTCGACGTCGCGCACGATGCCCGCGATCGCGCCCGTCCGCGCCGGCCCGCCCGCGGCTTCGTCGAGATCCGGCTCCGTCCCCGGCGGCTCGTCGAGCTCGACGCCGGCCATCAGCGCCATGCCGATGTCGACGAGGCCACGCGCTGGGACGGGCGGCGGGGCCGGGGCGTCCGCGGCGACGCGCACTCGCGCATCCACCGCGCGCGGCTCGTTCGCCTCGCGCGCCGGCGCGGCGGCGGGCAACCGCGCGCGGACCGGCACCGGGCTCGCGTCCCCGCGTGCGCGGTGCACGGCGAGGGCAGAGGCGGCCAGCAGACCGACGACGATCCAGGTGCGAGCTTGCATGCATCCGGTGTACGCGAGCGCGCGCGCCGGCGAACGGTCGCGCTGACAACACCCCGTGGTGCGTGTCGACCGCGCGCAGCGTCGCACGTCGCAGCGGGGGCCGCGGGTCAGCGGCGCATGCGGACCGTCGGCGGCGCGGTCGACTCGCAGCGCGACAGCACACCCGACACCGTCTCGCGGCACGCGTAGTCGCCGTAGCCCGCACATGTCCCACACGGATCCTCGAGCGGGCACGTCAGACACGGGTCCGAGATCGGCTGCGACGGATCCGCCGGCTCGTCCACCACCAGGTCCCCGTCGTCGTCGTCGGCCGCGCCCGCGAGCAACGCCTCGGCCACGGTCGGCAGCACGTAGCCCATGGCGCGGAACACGTTGCCCACCACGTCCGGCCCGGCGTGTGCGTGCACGTGGGCGCGCTGCTCTTTTGCCGCGTCGCGGAACGACGGCCTCGCATGCGAGCCCGACGAGCCCGACGAGCCCGACGAGCCCGACGAGCCCGACGAGCCCGACGAGCCCGACGAGCCCGACGAGCGAAACGACGAGGACGAGCTGTACGACCGCGACGACGTCGTGGAGGCATTCGACGATCGCGACTCGCCCGTCCACCCGTGGCTCCCACCACCACCGCCGCCCCCACTCGACATTCCGTGGGAGAACGTCCCGCCGCCTCCGCCGGACGAGCGCCCGTGGCCGCCGGCCGACTCGCAGCCGGCACCCATCGCCACCACCCCGAGGACCAGCGCCACCAGCCGCTTCGACATGCCAGCCCCAACAGCAAGCGTCGCGCCACGCCTCTCCGGGGTCCCAGGCCCCGCTGGAAGAAGCCGGCCCCCACAGCTGTGGCGCCCGCACCACGCCCGGCGCGTGCGTGTTGCGATGGCACCACGCGGCCGTCCCGAGTAGATTTCGCGCCCGATGACCGGCATCGCCCCCGAGCACCTGCCGTTTGGCCCCTGGCGCCTCCTCGTCGCGCCGGCGACCGGGCTCGGCCTCACCGTCGAGGGCCTCGCTGCCGCCGATCCGGCAGCCCCTGTCGGTGCGCCGCCGGCCGACTACGTCAACG
>JANXOM010000231.1 GCA_025353585.1 Deltaproteobacteria bacterium | reverse complement strand
TTCGCCGGTGCCGGGGTCTTGGACGCGGGCGCGGGCTTCTTGGCATCCGCAAGCACGCTCGCGGGACCCGCGGCGACGAGGAGCGACGACACGAGGGCGAGCTTGGCGAGCTTGGACATACGGCCTCCGATGGCAGAGACGTGCGAGCGCACGAAAGGATTCAGCGTCACATGAAGAACGTGAACTTGGTGCCGCTCGACGACAGCTTCTGGAGGTTGCCCTCGAGCTTGTTGGCGTCGCTGATCAGCTGGTCGGCGCGGTCGAAGATCGCCTGGAGGCGGCGCGCGTAGAGGATCTCGGAGGCGCTGGTCGGGCTCGTCTTCACCAGCGCGTCGAGCGCGCCCGTCGGGACGAACGGGACGACCTTCTTCGAGGCGAGCGCCTCGCCCGCGGGGGCGAGGTCACCCGGCTGCCACGCGCCGCTCGGATCGGCGCGCCACGCGATGCCGCTCGGGTTCTCGCCGTCGGCGCACTTGCCGGTCGTCGCGAGGCGGCCGTTGCAGTACGGCGGACCGAGCTCGACGAGCTTGACGCCGGCCTGCTGGCCGTCCTCGGCGCTGACGACCACGGCGTAGCGCAGCGCGCCCGCGAACAGCGAGTTCTCGTTGTCCTTGAGCTTCGCCGCGGCGGCCGCGGCGTCGCCGGCGAACGCCTGGTCGTCGTACGTCGCGGCGTTCGTGTGCGCGTTGATCATCGCGCGCACTTCCTCGACGCCCGCGTAGAACGCGAGGAGCTCGTGCGCCGTGTCCCCGTCCGTCGTGATGTTACGGACGATCGTATAGGACTGCGCCTTCACCTCGAGCGCCGCCACGAGCTTTGCCAGGTTGGCGTCGCGCGCCTTGTCCGGCTTGATGTCGGGGTGCAGCGGCATCTTGCTGCCGGCCTTCGTGGCCTGCGTCGGGATGGCCTGCTGGACCTTCGCGAGCGTCGCCTTGAAGCCGCCCTCGTCCTTGAGGACCGCGGCCGCGCTCGTGACGCCGTCGTTGTAATCCTCGGCGCCGCGCGAGGCGCGCCCGAGGGTGGCGCCGATGACCAGCGCGAGCACGCCGGGGATGGCGATCATCGCGATCTTCGCGCCGCGCGAGCTGCTGCCCACGTTCTCGACGGGGCCGCCCGTGTTCACGATCACCATCTCGGGTGCTCGCTGCACGTTGCCCACCGCGGCCATGTGATTCATCGCACCGAACGGATCCTCGGCCGCGTTCGGAACCACCGGCAGCGGCTGCGAGGGCGCGGCCTGGACCAGGCCCGGCGGCGGCGGGAGGTTCAACCCGGGCGGCGGCACGACGCCGCCGGATGGGTTGCCATTGGCGCGGGTCGGCACGGGATTGGAACCGGTGCCGCCGGCTCCTTTCTTCAGGCCGAGCCGCTGCTTGAGCTCGCTAATATCGCGGCTACCACCAGGCTTCTTTGCGTCGCTCATCGCGGGGGGGACTTTATGGACGCCGTGTCGTAACTGTCAAGGATGCTTGGCGGTTGGACATGTTGCCCCGTGTAGTCTGCTAGATACAGGGGAGGGCGGTCGTGAAATCCGGGTTACACCGTCGCGATCCCGGCGCCGTCCGTAACTCGCATGAATTCGAGACATTTTACCCTGCGACCCGCGGTAGCCGGCTTGGCCTGGTGGGTGCACACTAAACTGATCGCGCTCCTCAGGCGTCTTACTGTCCGTACTAACCAAGAGGCCCATCCTGTGACCCCTACCTTTAGCAAGCTCGCCATGGCCGCCTTCGCGTTCGGTTCGCTCGTTGCCACGAGCGGCCTCGCCGAGGCCGGCCATTTCCACGGTGGTGGCGGCGGCGGCTCGCACAGCAGCGGCGGCAGCTTCCACGGCTCGGTTCACTTCAGCGGCGGCGGCGGCCACTACGCCGGTGGCGCGCACTTCTCCGCGCACTACTCGCGCCCGGCGTTCCACTCGTACGGGTGGGGCGTCCGTGGCGGTGTTCACGTCGGCTACGGCTACTATCCCCGCTACTACAGCCCGTACTGGTACGGCGCTGGCTACGGCTACTACGGGACCGAGTACGTCGGTTCGTACTACCCGGTCCAGGGCCAGCCGGTCGCCGCGTACGCGCCCGCCGCGTTCGCTCCGCGCCCCGAGCTGCCGCGCATCGGCCTCGGCGTCTTCGGCGGCGGCGTCAGCGTCCAGACCGCGGACGGCAACAGCAAGCCGGACTCGAGCGACGTCGGCGTCCTCGGTCGCATTCGCTTGACCCCGGGGCTCATCCTCGAGGGCGAGCTCGGCAAGACCACGATGGACAAGGACCTCCGCGTCGACCGTCGGCTCGGCGGCTCCCTCCTCTACGAGTTCGGCGCGTACAATCACCTCGCCCCGTACGTCGTCGCGGGGCTCGGCGTCGAGCAGGCGGACGTCCAGGGCACGTACTCGACGACCCAGGACTACGCGGAGCTCGGCATCGGGCTGCGCTACGCCTTCGGTCCGCACTTCGCGATCGCCGCCGACATCCGGGCCGGTAGCCGGGCGTCGGTCTCGAACGACAGCAACGAGAACACGCTCAGCGGGACGGCGCGGTCGATCGCGCCGCCGACGAGCGACAGCGGCAACAGCGAGGATTACACGCGCGGCCGCGTCAGCGCGATCGTCTACTTCTGAGGGTCGTTGGAGTCTCGCCGGATTCTCAACTGATCCGTCGCTGATTCGAACGAGACGATCTGGCCGGGTCCATTGGGCCCGGCCGATTTCGTTTTCGGCCAGGCCTGCTCTACAATGAGAGCCGCCGTGATCCCGGGTATCCAGCAGCGTCACCTCGTGATGCGCGACGGCACCCGAATCGGCTACCAGGTCACCGGCACGCGTGGCCCGTGCGTCGCGCTCGCGAACGGCCTCGGCGGGACGTACCTCGCGTTCCGCTACCTCTATGCGGCGCTCGGCGACTACCGCACGATCTGCTGGGACTACCGCGGCCTCTATTCGTCGGATGCGCCCGCGAACCCGCGCGCGAACACCGTCGCGGATCAGGTCGACGATCTCGTCGAGATCCTCGATCATGAAGGCATCCCCGAGGTGGTGATGGTCGGCTGGTCGATGGGCGTCCAGGTCTGCTTCGAGATGATCCGCCGGCACCGCGCCCGCGTCCGCGGCGTGCTGGCGATCAACGGCACGTCGGGTCGCGCGTTTCGCACGGTGATGGGCAGCAGGCTCATCGGGCAGACGATCCCGACGCTCCTCCGGCTCGTCCGCGCGCAGGCGGGGCTGGTCGGCCGGGTCACGCGCCTCGCTGCCGGTTCGCGACTCCTGATCGCCGCGATGGTCCGCGCGGGCCTCGTGTCGAACACGATCGACCGCGAGGTGTTCCGCGAGGTCGCCGCCGGCTTCCAGACGGTCGACTGGACCATCTACAGCCACCTCCTGACCCGGCTCGACGAGCACGACGCCGAGGAGGTCCTCCCGACGATCGACGTCCCGGTCGCGATCGTCACCGGCGACGGCGATCTGATGACGCCGCCCGCGACCGCCGAGCGCATGCACCGCCAGATCGCCGGGTCGCGCCTCGTGGTGATCGAGGGTGGTACGCACTACACGCCGGTCGAGTACCCGGCGATCCTCGTCGACGAGCTGCAGCGCCTGCTGGAACGGGTCCCCGGCTGGGCGCGCCGGGCCTCGCCTGGCGCCGAGGCGAGCGCCTCGTGACCTGCCCGAGCTGCAACGCCGCGGTCCTCGAGATCGACGTTCGCTGCGCCGCATGCGGGACGGCCCTCGGCGCGAGCGGCGCGCATCGGATGGTCGGCTCGCTCGTGCTCGGCCAGTACGAGGTCGTGGACGTCCTCGGGCAGGGCGGGATGAGCGTCGTCTACAAGGGGCGCCACAAGCTGACCGAGCAAGAGGTGGCGCTCAAGATCCTGCCGCCCGAGCTCGCCGCCCATAGCCAGGTCAAGTCGCGCTTCCTCGACGAGGCCAAGGCGCTCGCGACGCTCGACCACGCGAACATCGTCCACCTCTACAACTTCGGCCAGGAGAACGGCTGCTTCGTCCTCGCGATGCAGCTCGTCCAGGGGCAGACGTGGGAGCGCAAGATCCTCGAGGCAAAGCAGCTCGACTGGCAGGTGAGCGTGCGGATCGCGATCGACGTCCTGCGCGCCCTCGAGTACGCGCACGGCCGCGGCGTCGTGCACCGCGACATGAAGCCGTCCAACGTGCTCGTGCGCGCCGACGACGGCGCCGCCACGGTCATGGATTTTGGCATCGCGAAGATGACGACGTCGACGAAGCTCACCGCCACCGGCCAGACCATGGGCACCGTCCGGTACATGTCCCCGGAGCAGGTGCGCGGCCAGGACGTCGACGCGCGCACGGACATCTACTCGCTCGGCGCGACCTTGTTCGAGTCCCTCACCGGAGACACGCCGTTCGACGGCAACACGCACTTCGAGATCATGACGAAGCACCTGTCCGAGGCGCCGCCCCGGCCGAGCGCGCGCGGCGTCGAGCTGCCCGCGATGGTCGAGGAGGCCGTGATGCGGAGCCTCGCGAAGCGCGCCGAGGATCGGTGGGACACCGCCCGCGACATGCGCAAGTCGCTCGAGGCCGCGCTCCGCGACGCCGACCTCGGGCTCATCGAGACGCAGCGCGTCTCCCGCGACCAGGTGCCCGTCGTCACGCCGCGCTCCATCCCCGCGGGCGCCAGCTCGCCCCGCGCCGTCTCGGCATCGACCGAGCTGGCCGATACGCTCGAGCCCCCGATGGCGCGCGCGGTACCCCGCCGGAGCGCCACGCCCTGGATCGCGGCCGCGCTCGTCTTCACCGTGATCCTCGGCGGCGGCGGCGGGGCATACTGGTGGCTGCGGATGCGACCGGCCGCGCCCCACGTGCGCGGACCGATCCCCGACTTCACCGGCGATGGCCGGGTGCCCGACAAGCAGCTGTTCGAGGCGTATACGGCGTCGCTGATCGCCATCGACCGTCAGCTCGCGGCGGACGGGCTGGTCGGCTCCCTGACCCGGCCCATCGATCAGATCGTCGCCGTCAGCCAGGCCGGCATGTGCAACGAGAAGTACTACGAGGCGGGCGCGCTCAAGGACACCTGTGGCACCGCCACGATGGTCCTCGCCCGCGTGACGGAGCCCTCGACGATGCTGGTCCTCGACGACCCCGCCGCGTTGCAACGCGCCATGGACGAGGGGCTGGCGGACGCGGTCTGCGTATTTCACGCGTTCACGCCCAAAATGCCGTACGTCCCGAAGACGCCCGGGGGGCCGGGCCTGACCGACGAGATCTGCGCCGCCACCGGCCGGCTCGCGAACGGCAGCGGCGTTCATTGACAAGTTAGCGAGGACATTCGAATAATCGCCGCCGGAGGGAGCATGTCCCGCACGGTTCTAGCCGTCGTTGTTGCTGTCGTGATCGCCGCGTTGACCGCGAGCGCGTTTGTTGTTGCGGGTGCGAGCTCGGATAACCGCGTGCGCTCGGATGCCGAGGCGCAGCTACAGCGCGCGCGTCAGCTCGTCGGCAAGCTCTCCGAGCTCGAGGCGATCGATATCGAAAACAAGGCCGAGCGCCTCGCCGGCGACGTCAACTTCGTCAACGCGATCAAGACGCGGAGCTCCACGGGCGCCCGGCTCGGGTTCGCGAAGTTCACGTCGAACGAGAAAGAGGGCACGGTCAAGCCGGACATCATCGCGCTGGTCGATGCCAGCGGTGATGTCATCGCGATGAACGACGTCCCGTCGGTCGTCCCCAAGGTGTGGAAGAACGAGAAGGGCAAGACGATCTTGCCGGCCCTCGACGTCGTGCTCGGCAAGCGCGTCATCATCAGTGACACCTGGAACTACGGCGACAAGGGGATGTTGAAGGTCGGCGTCGCGCCGGTCATCGACCCCGACGCGCCGCCGTCCTCGGACCCGGATGGCGTCTCGATCATCGGCGCGGTCGTCGTGGCGTACGCCCAGACCGCGCAGGAGGCGCAGAAGGACCGCGCGCTCCTCGGCACCGAGATCGCGTACTACGACGGCACTCACGTCGTCTCGACGAGCTTCACGCGCGCGGGCTCCACGGAAGAAGACACGAATCGCAGCAAGCAGCTCGGCTCGGTCTTCGAGGCCAACGGCGGCGCGCCGAACCAGGTCGTCATCACGGTCGACGGCGTGGCCTACAAGGTCGCGTCGGTGCAGCTGCCCCGCAAGGCGACGCGCTCGATCGAGCAGATTGACCCGGCCTACCCCAAGGTCACGGCGGGCGCCACGGTGCTCTCGCCGATGGCGGACACGTCGAGCTCGAGCTTCTTGACGCGTGTCATGATCCTCATGGTCGGCGCCGGCGCGCTGGCCATCGCGCTCCTCGGCATGTACCTGGCGCACCGCCGCGTGGTGGTCCAGGTCGACCAGGTCGAGATCGGCGTCATCGACATCATCAACGGCAACCTCGATCGCACGTTCCGCCCCGTCGGGCCGGAGCTCGACGGTCTGTCGAACGGCCTCAACGTCATGCTCGCGCGGCTCCTCGGCCGCCCCGAGCCCGGC
>JANXOM010000379.1 GCA_025353585.1 Deltaproteobacteria bacterium | reverse complement strand
TCCACATCGTGAGGAACGTCAGGATGTCGGGGTCGCGCGCGACCTTCAGTGGCGCGACCTCGAGGAAGTAGTAGACGGTCTGAGACTCGATATCCGCGAAGAACTTGAGGTTCTCGATCTCGATCGGCTCGAGGCCCGCCTGCTTGCAGGCCGCCCAGTCGAGGTCCTCGATATCCACGCGACCCGAGACAGCGATGTGATTGGCGATGTCGGACACGGAATGATTCCCTCACCCGGCGCGTGCCGGCTCACCTGATGTACGCGCGGTGACCCCCACTGGATCGTCCCCGGCCGGGGCCAGCTATACCAAGATGCCCCTCCCCTGTCACGACGGCCACGGCACGAGAAGCGCCGCCAGGGCCGCCGGGTCGACCGCGCCCAGCCCGGCCAGCGCCGTGCGGGCGGCCTCCGCGCTTCCTCGATCCCCGGCGAGCTGGGCGCGCCGCAGCGCGGCGACGTGCTGCCACGCGAGCATGTCCGCGGCGCCGAGGGCCTCGGTCGCGTCGTCGAGCGCACCCCGGGCACCGGGCACGTCGCCCGCGAGCGCCGCCGCCGCCGCGCGCACGAGCTGGCCGAGGCCGAGCGCCCACGTCGCGCCCTCCTTGATCAGCTCGTCCGCCGCGGCGCGCGCGAGCTTGACGCGCTCCGCCACGGGCCGCGTCGTGTCCGCGAGGCAGACGCGCGCGCGCAGCGAGACGAGCTCGACGCGCAGGTGCTGGAGCCGCAGCGCCCCCGCGCGATCCAGCAGCGGCCAGGCCTCCGCGAGCCGCCGCGCCGCCGCCGCCGGATCGCCGGTGTAGAGCTCGATGCTCGCCGCCGCCTGCGTGGCGAGCACGTTCGGCAGCCGGAAGCCCGGCGCGAGCAGCGCCTCGGCCGCGGCGAGCTGGGCGCGGGCCTCGTCGGCGCGGTCGCGCACGAGCCACGCGAGGACCGCGCGGCCGGTGCGGAGCGTCTGCTGCGCGACGATGTCCCCGCGATCGATCGCGTCGCGCAGGAGCTCGGCGTGGACGCGTGTCAGCTCGTGCCACGCCCCGAGGTAATAGAGCGCCCCGACCCAGTACGTCTCGCCGATGTCGAGCTCCCAGCGGATGCCGGCGCCGTGGTCGCGCAGCGCCGCGATGCCGCGCTCGAGGTGCGCGCGGGCCTCGGTCCAGTGGCCGCTCATGTACGCCGCGATGCCGATCGCGCCGTCAGCGAGCCCGGCGATGTCCTTGTCGGGCAGGCGCGCCGTGATCGTCTGGAGGCGCGCGGCGACCGCCTCGATCGCGCCGCGGTTGCGGCTGCCGGGCGCGGCCGCGTAGCAGAGCTCCTGGGCCAGCGCGAGGGCGACGCGCGTCGGCTCACCCGCATCGAGGGCGGCGCGCAGGAGCTCGGTCTGGAGCACGCGGCCGAGGCCCGGATCGGCGACGGCCAGGCCGGAGGTGATCGAATAAAGGACGTCGATCTTGCGGAGCAGCGCGGGCGGGACGTCGGCCGCGGCGCGCTCCACGTAGTCGAGGCCGCGCAGCTTCATCTGGACCCACTGCGTCGCGAGCTTCGTCCGGGAGGCGCCCGCCTCGAGCGGGACCCGCACGCCGACGTGGGACAGCAGGCGCGAGGCCACCGGCAGCGCCTCGTCGAGGCGGCCGCGGCGCAGGAGCGCCTCGACGCACAGCCGCTCGAGGTCGATAGCCTCGTCGTCGACGAGCAGCTCGGCGGCCCGACCGTAGACGGTGGCGGCGTCGTCGAGCAGCCCCGCGCACGCGAGCGCGTACGCCTGGCGCCGCATCAGATCGCGTTGTCCCGCCGCGGCCCACGGGCCGTAGAGGAGCGCGATCTCGTAGAGCTCGGCGGCGCGGCGAAACGCGAGCGCGTCCTCCGCGCGCCGCGCGGCCGGCACGGCGTGGTGGGCGGCGTGCGCGGGGTGCCCGGCCGCGAGCCAGTGTTCGACCACGGCTTGCGCGTCGAGCTCGGCGGGGCCCTGCACGTCCTCGAACGCGCGGGCCAGCGCCTCGTGCCAGCCGGCGCGCGCCTCGGCGTCGAGCTGGGCGACGACCGCAGCCCGGATGAAGTCGTGCGCGGGGTGCAGCACGGTCTGTCCGCCCACGGTGCGCACGCCCGCGAGGCGCTCGGCCGCGAGCTCGGCCGCCTCGTCGTGGCCGCCGACGACACCCGCCGCGTGAGCCGCGATCTCGACCGGCAGCGGGCGCGCCGCGACGCTGGACACCGCGAGCATCGCCTGCGCGTCCGGCGACAGCTTCGCCGCGCGCGCGCCGACCAGCCGGATGATCGCGACCGGCGTGTCCCGGGCGGCCGTCGGGGCGGCGCCGACCTGCGTGCCGCGCGCGAGGTCTCGGGGGGACAGCTCGGAGGCGCGCGCGAGCTCGCCGAGCACGAGCGGATTGCCGCCGGCCGCCTCCAGGATGGCCGCGATCGCCTCCTCGCCGCGCGCGGCCTCCGGCGCCGGCGAGAGCTCGGCGACCAGCACCCGCGCGTCCGCATCGCAGAGCGGCGCCACCTCGAGCTCGCGGATCTCGCCGTGGCGCGCGCCATCGGCGGGCGAACGTCGGAGCCGCGCCACGATGCCGAGGTAATCCTCGGGGCGGTGGGCGAAGAGCACGAGCACACCCGGCGCGCCGACGTCGACGAGCTCGGCGAAGAACGCGGCGCTGTCGAGGTCGCCCCAGTGGGCGTCGTCGACGAAGATCGCGAGCGGACGCAGCGCGGCGAGCGCGGCGAACAGGCCGCACAGCGCATCGAACGCACGGCGGCGCGCCTCCTGCGGATCCGGCGGCGCGGGCGTGCGCGCGGCGAGGTCCGCGTAGCGCGCCACGCGGCGCAGCACCGGGAAGAGCTTCACGAGCGCGCCGAGGTCGCGCGGCGTGACGGCGGCGAGCTCGGCCTCGGTGAAGTTCACGAGCGCCGACGTGAGCATGTCGACCACGCCGTCGAGCATCTTGTACGGCACCGCCTCGCGCTCGAAGCAGCGGCCCTCGAGGACGGTCGCCGTGTCCGCGAGCCCGCGCAGGAACGCGCGCGCGAGCGTGCTCTTGCCCAGCCCCGACCGGCCGCGCACCATCACCGCCAGGCCGCGCGACCGGGCGTCCGCGAGCGCACCGGTCAGCGCGGCGAGCTCGCCCGTGCGGCCAACGAGGGAGGCCGGCGGCGCGCTGCGGCTGCGGCCGAGCCGCCGCGTCGACGGCGATGGAGCGCTCCCGAGCGCGCGCAAGACCCCGAGACCTTCAGGGCGCGCCGGCGCATCGGGCGCGAGCAGCGCGAGGCACAGGCGCGCGAGATCGGCGGGGACGCCGCCGGCGAGCTGCGCGGGATGGAGCGGCACCTCGGTCTGCTTGCGCCGCATGACCTGCTCCGGCTCGCCCTCGAACGGCCGTCGACCGCAGAGCGCCTCGTAGAGCATCGCGCCCACCGAGTACCAGTCGCTCGCCGGCGAGAGCGCCCGGTCGGCGGCCTGCTCGGGCGACATGTAGACCGGCGTGCCGACCGCGACGCGCTCGGGGCCGAGGTCGGTCAGGGCGCGCACGAGCCCGAAGTCGAGGAGCGCGAGGCGACCGCTCGCCGTCACGATCACGTTCGACGGCTTGAGGTCGCGGTGCAGCTTGCCCGCCTCGTGGAGCGCGACCAGCGCATCGGCGAGCTGCACGAGCGCGGCGCGGAGCCGGTCCACGTCGAGCTCGGCGAGGGTGATGTCGCCGCGGGAGCGCGGGCCGAGCTCGCCGGCGAGCGGCGGCCGCACCCGGTCGATGAACGTGACCCCCTCGACGAGCTCCATCGTGAAGTACCAGTCGCCCGCGGTCGCGTGGAGCTCGTGCAGCGTGACGAGGTTCGGGTGGACGATGTCGGCGAGGGCGCGGAACTCGCGCTTGAAGCGGAACAGATCGCGGCCCGACGCGCGCCGCAGGAGCTTGAGCGCCACCTCGCGCTGGAGCGAGCGATCGAACGCCCGATACACGACGCCCGCGCCGCCTGCGCCGAGCGTGCCGCGCAGCTCGAAGCGACCATCGCCGAGCGCGGTGGGCGGGGAGGCGCGCGTGGGCGTGGTCATCCCGCGCTCACGCAAACATCGCGCCGAGACATCACAGCGAGGGTATCAGCTACGCGAGCGCGCGGGCCAGATAGGGCGCGGTCCGGCTCGCGCGCGCCGCGGCGACCGCGTCCGGTGGGCCCGCGGCGACCACGCGCCCGCCCTCCGCGCCCGCCCCCGGCCCGATGTCGATCACCCAGTCGCTCGCCGCCACGACGCGCATCTCGTGCTCCACGACGATCACCGTGTTGCCGGCGTCGACGAGCCCCGCGAGCTGCGCCATGAGCTTTGTGACGTCGCTCGGGTGCAGCCCCGTCGTCGGCTCGTCGAGGACGTATAGCGTGTGGCCGCGCCGCGCGCGCTGCAGCTCGGTCGCGAGCTTGATCCGCTGCGCCTCGCCGCCGGACAGCTCCGTCGCGGGCTGGCCGAGCCGCAGGTAGCCGAGGCCGACCTCGCGCAAGGTCTCGAGCGCGCGGTGGATCGGGGGCTCGTCGCCGAAGAAGGCCCACGCCGCGTCGACGGTCATGCCGAGCACGTCCGCGATCGACTGGTCGCGGTACGTGATCTCGAGGGTCTTCGCGTCGTACCGCGCGCCCTGGCAGGTCGGGCACGGCGCGTAGACGCTCGGCAGGAACAGCATCTCCACGAACACGGAGCCCTCGCCCTCGAAGGTCGCGCAGCGGCCCTTCGCGACATTGAACGAGAAGCGGCCCGCGTCGTAGCGGCGCGCGCGCGCGGCCGGCGTGGCCGCGAACAGCTTGCGCACATGATCGAAGAGCCCGCTGTACGTGGCCAGGTTCGAGCGGGGCGTGCGCCCGATCGGCTTCTGATCCACGCGCACGAGCCGCGCGATCTGCGCGAGCCCTGCCGTGATCGCGCCGGTCGTCGCGCCCGCGTCGGCCTCCTCGAGGGCGGGCTCGCCGCTGTTGGCCGGCGGCGCGTCGGCGTCCGCGTCGGGATCGAGCGCCGTGCCGAGGTGCGCCGAGACGAGCTCCACGAGCGCCTGCGAGACGAGCGTGGACTTGCCGGACCCGGAGACGCCGGTGACCGACGTGAACACGCCGAGCGGGAACGCGACGTCGAGGCCGACGAGGTTGTGGCGCGTGATGCCGGTGAGCGCGAGCCAGCCGGTCGGCTCGCGCACGGCCCGCGGCGCGGGTGCGAGGGGCGCGTCGGGGAACAGGTGGATGCGGGTCTGCGACGCCGCGACGCCGGCCAGCCCTGCGATCGGGCCGCTGTAGAGCACCTGTCCGCCGTGCTCGCCGCCCCCGGGGCCAACGTCGACGATCCAGTCGGCGCGCCGGATCACGTCGAGGTCATGCTCGACCACGAAGAGCGAGTTGCCCTGCGCCCGCAGCCGCGCGAGCGCGCGCAGGAGCGCCTCGGTGTCCGCCGGGTGGAGGCCCGCGCTCGGCTCGTCGAGCACGTAGACCACGCCGAACAGGTTCGAGCGCACCTGCGTGGCGAGGCGCAGCCGCTGGAGCTCGCCGGGCGACAAGGTCGGCGTGCTGCGCTCGAGCGCGAGGTAGCCGAGCCCGAGCTCGAGCAGGACCTCGAGCCGCGCACACACATCGGCCGCGATCCGCCGGGTCACGATGGCCTTCTCCGGGTGGGCTGGATCGGACGCGACCGTCCCTGCCGCGGCGGGCCCGAACAGCGTCGCCAGCCGCACGAGCGGCAGGCGCCCGAGCTCGGTGATGTCGAGCCCGGCGAACGTGACGGACAGCGACTCGCGCCGCAGCCGCTTCCCAGCGCACGTCGCGCACGCCGCGCTCAGCATGTACTGCGCGACCCGCCGCTTCATCATCGCGCTCTGCGTGTTCGCGAACGTGTGCAGCACGTGCCGCTGCGCGCTGGAGAACGTGCCCATGTAGCTCGGCTCGGCCTTCTGCTTTACCGCGCGCTTGGTCTCCGCCGGCGTCTGGCCCGCGAACACCGGCACCGTCGGCTGCTCGTCGGTGAACAGGATCCAGTCCCGCTGCTTCTGCGGCAGCGAGCGCCACGGCGCGTCGACGTCGTAGCCGAGCGTCACGAGGATGTCGCGCAGGTTCTGGCCGCCCCACGCGAGCGGCCACGCCGCGATGGCGCGCTCGCGGATCGTCTTGCCTGGATCCGGCACCATCGACGCCTCGGTCACCTCGTACACGCGGCCGAGCCCGTGGCAGGTCGGGCACGCGCCCTCGGGCGTGTTGGGCGAGAACGACTCGGCGTAGAGCAGCGCCTGGCCGCGCGGGTAGTCCCCCGCGCGCGAGTACAGCATGCGCAGGAGGTTCGACAGGGTCGTCACGCTGCCGACGGAGCTGCGCGTCGTCGGCGAGCCGCGCTGCTGCTGGAGCGCGACGGCGGGCGGCAGGCCGTCGATCGAGTCGACCTCCGGCACTGGCATCTGATCGAACAGGCGCCGCGCGTATGGCGAGACGGACTCGAGGTAGCGGCGCTGCGCCTCGGCGTACAAGGTCCCGAAGGCGAGCGAAGACTTGCCGGAGCCCGAGACGCCCGTGAACACGACGAGCGCGTCGCGCGGCAGGTCGACATCGACGTCGCGCAGGTTGTTCTCGCGGGCGCCGCGGACGCGGACCATGCCGGCGGCGGCGGCGGGGGCGGCGGCGGCGGCGGCGGGGGGCGTCGATAGACCGATGGCGCGCGCCGGGCGTTTCATGCGGCGGAGGTCCTCGTGCGCACTTTTGCTCTCACGCTCGCGTTGTCTGCCACGCTCCTCGGGTGCCAGCGAGCCAGCGACGCGCCGCCCTCACCGGCGCCTCTCGTGCCGACGCCCACGCCGGGCCCCGGGGTCGCACCGCGCCCGGTCGTCCCCGCCGACGCCGTCGACGCCGCCGCCTCGCGCATGTACACGACCTACTTCTACACGGCCGGCGAGGCCGTGATCCACGGCTATGCCGCCGACACGCACGCGCGCATCGTGGCGCTCTCCGACCCGGGCACGCATCGCGAGGCCGGCACCATCTGGGAGGGCACCGTGGCCACCGGCGAGGCGAAGACCGTCACGACCGGCGCGGGCGTCTTCGGCCTCCTCAGCGACAAGAAGGCCGCGATCCTCGTCGGGACGCCGTCGTCGTGCGCCGTCGTCGGCTACTTCGTCAAGGACGAGGAGGGGCGCTTCCTCACGCGCCACGTCTACGCGCAGCTCCCCGCGAAGGCGCAGCTCGGCGGCGAGCGGGTCGTCGTCTGGGCTTACGACGCCGCGCAGGTGACGATCCGCGTGCCGGCGACGCAGAAGGTCCTCGCCACGAAGACCCTCGCCGCCGGTGGCCGGCTCGAGCTCGACCGCGACGCGATCGGGAAGCTCGGCGACCAGGTCATCGAGATCTCCTCGACGGGCGCGCCCGTCTCGACGGAGGTCTACTACGACCAGGGCTTCATCGTGCCCGCGCGGACCGGGCGCGGCACCGGCACGGACTTCTACGCGTTCGTCGGCGCGCTCACCGCCGGCAGCAACGACCTCGACGTCGTGCCGATCGACCACGACGCGCTCGTCCACATCGTGGACGTCGATACGGGCGCGCCGATCTGGGACGGCAAGATCCCCGCCGGTGGCATCCACGCGACGAACCTCGCGAACCGCTACGTGCGCGTGACGAGCGACGAGGAGGTCGAGGTCATGGTCGCGGCGTACGAGCACGACGCGCCCGGCTACGCCGAGCACCACTTCGCGACGGGGCGCCAGGGCGGCGGTATCGACAGCGACTTCGAGCTGACGACGTCGCAGGGGCTGTGGCTGTTCTCGTACTTCGCCGACAACGCGATCACGGTGACGAACGCGACGACGGGTGCGAAGGTGTACGCGGGCTCGCTCGGCGCGGGCGCGGGTCACGCGCTGTCGCCCGGCAACGGGCTCTACCGCGTCCACGGCGCGAAGGGCCTGTCGGTCATGGGGGGCGCCAACGCGTGCGGCGCGGACTACTCGCCGGCGGCCGGCATGTTCGCGGTGGACGACCAGATGCTGCGCGTGATCGAGCAGGTGAAGGCGGCGCGGATCGAGGCCGCGCACGTGTCTGGCGTCGCGGCGACGCCGGCGGCGATGGCCGCCCCGATCTCGGACGCCGAATGGAAGAGCTACGGCGCACCGGCCCGCGCCGCCTACAAGTCCATGAGCGTGGACGAGGCCAACGAGCGCGCAGCGGCCCTGAAATAGGCCCGTACAGCGCGAGATCTACGCCCGCCATGTGCGTTCCTGTAGGCGAGTCCGTGTACCAGTTTGACTTCTCCAGCCTGTGCCCGGAAGCTTGTGGGGTGCGAGTTGTCGTCGGACTCGTCGCCCTGATCGGGGCGGCGTCGTGCCAGGGGTCAGCGCTGGACGTCTCGAGCACGTCCCAGTACGCCGTCACCGTCCTGCCCGCGGCCGTCGACTTCGGCACCGTGCTCGTCCACGGGACCGCCGGGCCCAGCACCGTCACGGTGCGGCCGCAGGGGCTCGGCGCGAGCTCGGACTCGATCACCGCGATCGCGCCCACGACCGCGTGCCCCGACTTCGCGGTGAGCGCGCCCGGGCTGCCGGCGTTTGTCTATCGCACCTGCAACCCGACCTGCCCCGGCCACACCATCTGCCAGCCGAACTTCGCGGCGGCCGCGTGCGCCGGCGGCACCGACGAGGAACAGGACTATCCGTTCTCTGTCAGCTTCACGCCGACGGTCTCCGGTCCGCTGAGCTGCGTCGTCGCGATCACGCTCGCGAGCGGCAGCACCTCGATGGTCTCGCTCTCCGGTACGGGCATGGCGCCCCCGGTGCAGATCAGCGCCGCCCCCGCGAACATCGCGTTCGGCGACGTGCGCGCCGGCACCGACTCGTCGCCCGCCACCGTCACGATCGGAGACCTCGGCGGCTCCCCCCTGACCGTCACGTCGGCGGCCGTCAGCGGCGGCTTCGTCCTCGGCGGTTCCAGCGCGTTCTCCGTGCCGCCCGGCGGCGCCCAGGCTCTCACCGTCACCTGCCACGCGCCGGCGGTCGGCCCCGTCAGCGGCCAGCTCGTCATCACGAGCAACGACACGGCGAACAGCCCGCTCACCATCCCGCTCACGTGCGCGGGCGTCTCGTCGAACCTCGAGATCACGCCCAGCCCGGCGACGCTGCCGCCCACGCTGGTCGGCAACCCCATCGTCCAGCACGTCGTGATCGCGAACGCAGGCAGCGCGCCGACCACCGTGACGAGCCTCGCGCTCGACGGCGAGGGGTTGACGCTCGTGACGCCACTCCCCGGCGCCACGGCGCTCGGC
>JANXOM010000372.1 GCA_025353585.1 Deltaproteobacteria bacterium | reverse complement strand
GGAGATGACGGTCTCGATCCGGCGCACCGAAGGCCCGGCCCGCACGACGCGAGCCGGGGATCGCGCGGTGATCGAGGTGCCGCGCGAGCTGAACGGGCCCGAGGCCGCGAAGGTCATCGCGGAACAACTGGAGTCATTGCGCGGAGGCAGCGCACCGCACGAAGGAGCGAAGGCCGGCGAAGCGAACCCGGTGCCTCCAGAGGCAGGCGCCACCAAGGGCAAGGAGGTGTACGCCGAGAACACGTACGACGTCGATGGCGCGACGCACCCGGCGAAGCTCAACGAGAAGCGCCTCAAGGACGCGCTCGGGGGCTCCAAGAAGGCTCCGCCGCGGGGCACCAAGCTCGACGTCACCGCCGTCGCGGGCACGACGGCCACGCTCAAGATGGAAGTGCCAGTCGGCGGTCGGCTCGCGGAGGTCGCCGTGCACGTGACGCTCAAGCCGCGGGGCAAGCTCGCGGAGTCGCAGGCGCACGGCTCGGACGCAGGGCCGGCACGCCTCGATCTCACGCATGACGCGGCGAGCGGCAAGTGGACCGCGACGGTCGAGGTCTCCGAGACGATGCGGCCCGAGGACGTGCAGTTCGCGATCGACCACGAGCTGACCGAGGCCGCCGAGCTCGTCAAACGCAACCCCGGCGGTAAGCCGCCCGAGGGCTGGGGCGGGCAGATCGAGGCGGGCGTCATGAAGGCAGGCGCCACGACCGACCAGGCGACCGCGCACGACGTGGCCGCGGCGAAGGAGGTCGTCGACCACTGGAAAGACTACAAAAACCTCGCCAAGAACAAGTCGCCAAACGCAGCGCGCCGGAAGGAGACCTTCGACCGCGCGATGGAGGCGCAGGGGCTCCACGATCCGTCGCAGGTGCCAGCGAAGATCGCGCTACTCCGCGAGGCGGGGGCCCCCGAGGAGATGCTCGCGGATCTCAAGCAGCGCGAGGTCAAACGCGTGTTCGACGAGCACGTGGCGTCGCTCGGGGGCCGCGCGTCGACGTTTGACATAAGGGTGATCGGGCATGTTCTATTCCCTGAGCCGAAGGGGACGAATGGCGAAGCCGGCGTGAGGGGTGGGCACCACACGATCGAGCTAACGAACTTCGCGGACGCACCGAACAAGTTCCAGGTCGTCGAAGTAGGAGCGCCGAAAGCACACGGCGGCACGACGTATCGTAGATTCGAGCAATGGGGGTGGAAGGGCGAAGCGGTGACCAAACCCCAGCGCGGGTCCGCGGAAGCACCCGGTGGCGCGCAATTCGACCGGGCCAAATGGCAGCCGATTGCTGACGCGAAGACGACGTTCGACGATCCGGCGGCGTTTATTGCGGACGCCGAAGCGGGCTATGCTGCCTGGCTCAAGGGCAATCCTGGAGCACTCTCCGATGAGCAGATTGCGTTCACAACGCCCGGTGGAGTTGCGGTCATTGGCTATGTCGATTTACAAAGCGGACCAAACTACGACCTTCGTACTATTTACCCGGACGGCGTATGGATCCCTTAGTTCCCAGTTATGTATCGATCGGAGGCGTGACCTTCCCGCTGTTCGCTAACAGTGCCGGTTTGGTATCTGTCTGCGCGAGAAACAACGAGAGCGACGAAATGGTCAACGCACTCGGTGCAGCCGTGAGTCACATGGTAGGCGGCGCCGCTCGCGACGTGCCGCTCGCTCAGCTCGCACGCGACGGGTTCCGCGTGCAGGGGCTATGGGCCGAACCAATTCCGGATCGGTCTTTGGGGCAAGTGTTGGACGGCCCCATCAACTGGGAGCGGTTGAGCGGCAGGTGGCCAGATATTGCGAGTTCGTTCGTGATCCAAGCCGATTTCAGCCGCCGCGCGTTGGTGATCCCTCGGGACATCCTATTCGCGCTGGTGGCGCAGCTGCGCGAGTTGCGTGCCGATGTGCTCGCCGGGCGTCGGGAGGGGCGCGTGGACACCACGCCAGTGCCGCCATTGCCGCCGATGACACCCGAGGTGGCGGAATACGAGGCCCAGCTCGCCTTCTCGCGCGAGGATGCGTGGGAGTACCTCAAGGGGGTCTATGCGCGCCGAGGATGACGACCTGCGCGCGATGGCGGAGCTCGCGGCGCTCGTCGACCGGCTCAATGCCGAGGCCAGCAGTGGAGCCGAGCCGTACGCGAACGTCGAGCTCGATGCGCCACTCGTCGCCAAGCGCGATCGGTTGCTGATCGAGCTCGACGTCGCCGAGATCCTCGGTGGCGGAGAGCGGTCGCGGCTCGAGTGGCTCGGGCTGCCGGCGCTCTTGGCCTACAGCGATGCGGCCGTGGCAATGGACCAGTACCTCGCCTCGCCCGGCTACGCTCGGCTGGTCGAGCAGCCGCGGCCGGCGCGCCTCCTCGACTCGCTCGTGTCGCTGGACTGGTTTCGCAAGCCGTCGGGCTATGTGGCCGCCGGTCTCGCCCCCTTCGACTGGCTGGCGCTCTGCGATCTGAACTTCCGCGCGAACGAGCGCCCACGCGCGGGCAGCACGTACCGCCGCCTCGAAGGCGGGTTTCACCGCTTGATGTTCCGGACCGAGCTGAAGCGACCACGGCTCTACCGCGCGCTGCCGGCGTGATGTACAAGCGACCGCCATTGCCGAGAAAATACCGCTGGCGGAGCGGCGACTGAACAACGAGTCGCTTTCGACCGGTACCGGACGGAGGCGGCCCCGCCGCCACGGCCACGGCCACACCGCGACCACCGACGTCGCCGAGCTCGAGCACGTGTTCGTCCTGCCGCCGGGCCAGCAGCGCGCGACCTTCACGGTCACCGTCAAGGCGTCGCTCCCCGCGTACTTCGAGACGGCCGACGGAACGGCGATGTCCCGTCGACTGTTGAATCTCGGTGGCGGTCGGGCTCGTGATCACTACGCGGCCTTCACTCGCGGCGCAACAGCGGTTGTCGAGTTCTCGTGACGGGCGAGTGCACTCATCAGCTGAGTCATGCCCTCGCGCGCGCCCATGATCCTGCGGAAACGCGTGGCGGCATCGGCGACCGCCGTCACCGTCCACCGCAGGATCATCTTGCCACCGCTTCACTCGACCGGAGAGGCGCCGGACCGAGCCCATGAGGTTCTCGATCGCGTTCGTCGTCGAGAGCTGACGTTCAAGCTTCTTCGGGAGGCCGAGTCGCTTCACGGCGAGCGTCTCGTCGAGTCCTTCTTCGAGAGAGGACGCCGCACCTGGATGCTTCTCGCGAAGCCGTCGCACGAGGCTGGTCAGCATCGTGCGCGCGCGTTCGACATCGGCCGCGGCGTACGCGTCGCGCATCGACTGCCTCACCGACGGGCGCATGTCGTCGGGGAGTTGGTCGAGCACGTTGCGCGACTTGTGAGCCTGGCAGCGCTGAACGATCGCGCGCTCGCCGAACACGTTGCGGACAGCCTTCGCGAGCGCCTTCGAGCCGTCGATAACCACGAGCACTTGGCGGTCGGTGCGGAGTCCGCGATCGCGCAGATCAGCGAGCAGCGCTGTGCACGCCGCTGCGTTCTCGGTCGCCCCCTCGCGAACGCCGAGCACGTGCTTCTGTCCGTCGGCATCGATGCCGAGCGCGACGAGCAGCACGTGGTCGTCGATGTGCACGCCGTCGATCATGAGCACGCCCAGTTCGAGTACACCGAGATCGCGACCGAGCCACTCGGCCATCTGTCGCTCGGTTGCCGCGACGAACCTCCGACTCACCGCACTGCGGCTCGTCCCGCGCGACGGCAGAACCGCGGGCAGTGGCTCCAACGACCGCGCGTAGCGACGCGTCGAAACGCCGACGAGCATCTGCTCGACCGCGCGCTCGTTCAGCGGGTCCTCGATCCCGAACGCGGTCCACGACGGCAACTGCACCTCGTGGCCGTCGAGCGTGCGGACACGCGGCCGTTGAACCTGCACACGCCGCCCGCCAATCACGAGCTCGCCCGGAGCCGATCCCGCTCGCCGGGCCTGACGGGTCGGCAGGTGCGCGTACCGCCGCCCCGCGACGTGGGTGCGTTCCTCTTCGAGCACGGCGATCAGCGCCTCGGTCCCCGCGGTGATCACGAACGCGCGAAGGTTCTCGCGGACGAGGATCCGGAGTTCCAGTGCGAGCTGAGCATCGGCCTGGTCGCGCGCGAGATCGCCGAGCGTCGCGCGGAGCTGAGGAGTGTCTTCCGTTGGTCGTGTCTTCCTGGCAGTCTTCTTCATGGCGGTCTCTCCGGTTTTGAGCCCCGAGAATCCTCTCGGGGTCGGTTTGACCGCCACCTCAAATTTCAACAGGGATCGGGACTACGCCGACGGAACCTGTCAACGAGTTTGAGACACCGGAGAGCATCAGTTTAGTGAATCGATCGTCGGCTTGTCATCGGCTCCTGTCTTGGGCTTGTTGATTGTACGCGTTCACGGGGTGGAGTCCGGATCTCCCCGCTGCGTGAAATGGATCGACGAGGATCGCATCCGGACGGCGGGCGTGATCAAAACAATGGGTGAGTTCGAGCGAGGCACGGATCGACCGCCTGGAGCGCCAGGTCG
>JANXOM010000361.1 GCA_025353585.1 Deltaproteobacteria bacterium | reverse complement strand
GCCGCCACGCCGCGCTCGCCGGGGCCCGGGCGGTGACGCCGGTGACCCTCGCCCGCGGGACTCGCGATCCGGCGCCTCCGCTCGCTGCGACCACGATGCCCGCGTGCGTCGGGCGCTATCGCATCCTCCGCTTGCTCGGCGCGGGCGGGATGGGCCAGGTCTACGAGGCCCACGACGCCGAGCTGGATCGCGCGATCGCGGTGAAGGTGCTCCGCCCCGAGCTCGCGACGAACCTCGACCTCGTCGAGCGGCTGCGCCGAGAGTCGCGGCTGACCGCGAAGATCGCGCATCCGGCGGTCATGACGATCTACGACGTCGGCCGCGCGGGCGAGCTCGTGTACATCGCGATGGAGCTCATCCGCGGCGAGACCCTCGGCGCGTTCGTCGCTCGCACGCAGCCGGACTGGCGCACGGCCGTCGCGCTCTATCAGCGGGCCGCGGCCGGCCTCTCCGCGGCGCACGCGGCGGGCGTGGTGCACCGCGACTTCAAGCCGGACAACGTGCTCGTCGAGCTGATCGCCGGCGCGCCCGCGCGCATCGTGGTGACAGACTTCGGCATCGCGCGCGAGACCGCGGGCCACGCTGCAGCGGCGGCTCCTGGCGCGCTGGATCAGATCGAGCTGACGGCCCCCGGCGCGGCGCCCGGGACGCCCGCGTACATGGCGCCCGAGCAGCTGGCCGGCCTGCCGGTCGACGCGCGCGCGGACGTCTTCTCGTTCGCCGCCTCGCTCTGGGAGGCGATCTTCGGTCGTCGTCCGTTCGCCGGACTCAGCGTCGCGGAGCTGCGCGCGGCCCTCGCGCACGCGCCCGTGCCGACGCGCCCCGTCCCGCGCGGGCTGCTGCGGGCGCTACGGCGCGGCCTCGCGCGTGACCCGGACGCGCGCTGGGTCGATCTGCCTGCGTTCGCACGGGCGCTGGCGGCGGTGCAGGGGCGGCGCCGGCGCGTGGCGATCGCGGCCGGCGCGGCCGGCGTCGTGGCGGTCGTGGGCGTTGTCGGCGTCGGCCTCGCGACCGGCGCGCTGGCGTCTTCGACGGGAACCGCCCCGTGCGAGCGCGCGGACGTCACCTACGACCGCGCCGCCCTCGTCACCGCCCTCACCGACACGTCCGCGCGCGGCCCGAAGATCGTCGCGACGCTCGACGCGGTGGTCCGTCACTGGCAGGCCACGAACGCGGCCACGTGCCACGCCGACGCCGAGCCCGCGCAACCCACGACGGTGGCGGCCTGCCTCGACGCGCGCCGCATCGAGCTCGCCGGTGTCGCCGCGGATCTCACCCTCGACGGGCCCGCCCACGCGGACGACCTCGTGCACGAGGTGAGCGATCCCGCCGCGTGCGCGCACCCCGCGTCGGGCGCGCTGTTTGCCCGTGTCGCCGCCGAGCCCGCCGTACGCCGCGTCGCCACGGGCCTGCGGTACCGCGCGTACGACGCGGAGGCCGCGCGGGACCGAGCCGACTTCCCCGCCGCGATCGCCCAGGGGACCGCGCTGGTCCACGACGCGGAGGCCGCGTGGCCCCCGGTCCTCGCGGAGGCGCTGTACGTGCTCGGCACCGCGCAGACCCAAGGCGGCGCCAACCCGGCCGGGGCCGCGAGCCTGCGCCGGGCCGCGGCGGTCGCCGAGGCGGCGCACCATGACTTCCTCGCCGCGGCCGCGTGGACACAGCTGATCTTCAGCGCGAACGGCGACGACGGGGACCCGGTGCGCGCCCTCGAGTACGCGACGTACGCCGACGCCGCGCTCGATCGCGCGGGCCGCCCCGACGACGCCGTCGCGCTATTCGAGTACGCGCGCGGCGCCGCCCTCGTCGATGCCGACCGCGTCGCCGAGGCCGAGCCGGTGCTGCGCCACGCGGTCGAGCTGGCCGAGACGCGAGCGCCGTCGCTGTTGCCCCAGGCGATCCAGGGGCTCGCGTACCTGTTCGAGAAGCAGGGCCGCTACGCCGACGCTGTCGCGACGTACCGGCGCGCGCTCGTGGCGCTGGGGACCCAGACGGTGGACACCGCGTCGAGCGCCGTCGTGTTCCGCGACCAGCTCGCGCTCAACCTGACGCAGATCGGCGACGCGCGCGGCGCGATCGCGATGGCGCGGGAGGCGGTCGAGCTCGCCGACGCCACGCTCGGCGGCGATAACCTCGACCGGGCAATGGCCCACGGCAACCTCGCGCAGGCGCTCCACGGGGCCGGCGAGGACCCCGCCGCCCTCCGCGAGGCCGAGGTGTCCGTCGCGACCTTCGCGCGGATCGCGGGCGACCGCAGCGAGCGCTACGGCGAGGCGCTCCGCCTCCAGGGCGCGATCCTCGCCGCCCTCGACCGCCCGGCGGAGGGCGAGGCGCAGCTCGCGCGGGCGTGCGACGTGATCGCGTTCCAGGCGGGCTCCGGCTCCACGGGCGAGGCCGAGTGCTGGATCGAGCAGGCGGTGGCGCTCTCGGCGCTCGCCAAGCCGCGTCCCGCGCTGGCGCTCGTCGAGCAGGCCCTGCCGATCCTGGTCTCCGCGCTCGGGGCGTCCCACCCCGAGGTCGCCAACGCGCTCGTGGCCCGCGGCGCGCTGCACGCCGACCTGCACGAGCACGCCGCCGCCGTCGCCGATCTCGAGCGCGCGGTGACCCTGTTCGAGGGCACCGCGGTCGACCCCGGTCAGCTGGGGGCCGCCCAGTCCGCGCTGGCCCAGGCGCTGTGGCGCACGGAGCCCGCGCGCGCGCACGCCCTCGTGACCAGCGCCCTCGCCCACTTCGACGCCAGCGCCTCGGCGTGGGCCCACGCGCGCGCGGACGCCGCCGCGTGGCTCGCCACCGACGGGCACCCGCGGCTCCGGCGCTGAGTTAGCTCAACGCCCGGCTGGCTCGGCCGTGACCTTGTACGCCTGCAGAAAGCGGAGCGCCTTGACGCCGCGCGCGGCCCAGAACGCGAGCGCGTACCCCACGACGAGGAAGAGCGGACCGGCGAGCATGAGCTTGCTCCACGCGATGTTCTGCGCGTCCGTCACGCCCGCGAGCAGGCGTGTGTTCAGATGCTCGAGGATCGTCTCCGCGACCACCGCGAACACCCACGGGAAGACCTGCACGAGCAGGAGCGCCGGGATGCCGCCGCGGAAGAAGCGCGCGTGGGTCCGGATCGGGACGCCGGCCGTGAAGCGGAGCTGAAAGATCTTCTGACACTTGCCGAGGAACAGCGAGACCGATGCGATCAACGTGACGAGGTTGAAGCCGAGGAAGAGGATCACGCCGAACAGGGCCACGAACACGAGCGCGCTCGACGCATCGGGGACGAACTGGAGATAGTTGACCGCGAAGCTGAAGTACCCGAGCAGCGCCGCGAGGGCCGGCCCGACGATCTCCCCGAGCAGCGCGCCGGACATCAGCGTCAGCACCGCGAGCACCGCGATCGTGCACAGCGTCGCGCGTAGCTCGCCCCACACGCGGTGGAGGGCCCGCCGCGTCACCTCGCGGCCCACGCCCTGCTCGCCGGCGGCGGCGCGCATCGGGAGCTTGATGATCTCGGTCAGGGTCGGCCGGATCGCGAGCCCGAACAGCAGCATCGTCACGCCGAACAACAGCACCGGCAGGATCTGGAAGATGAAGTCGAGCTGCTTGAGCGCCTTGCCGACGGTGACGAACACCTGCGCGGACGCCACGATCTTCTTCCCGTTCTCGAGGAGCAACACGGCGGGCTGCTCGTCGGAGCTCTGCAGCTGCTCGAGGGTCGGCACGAACAGCTCCTTGCCCATCACGATGTAGTCCTCCGCGTTCTTGTCGAGCGTGTCGAACGTGCCCGCCGCCACGGCCAGGCTCGGGTTCGTGTAGGTGCCGAGGGCGCCCTGCACGGTCTTCATCCCGACGAGCACGCCGCCGAACAGATTCACCAGGACCACGAACGTCCCCGCCGCGAGCGCGGAGTACTGGAAGAGCACCTTGCCGCGCCCCGGATACCGGCGACGCAGGACCAGCGGCATGAACAGGAGCCCCAGGCCGAGCAGGGACACGAGCGCGATCCCCGTCGCGAACCGAGAGAGCTTGGCCGCGGCGCTCGCCGCCATCTTGGCCTCCATGCGCGCGAGGACGGCGCGCTTGACCACGCGCACGATGCTGCGGAACCGCTCCGGGTCGATCGAAGGGGCGAGCTCGGCGTCCGCGGGGCGCGCCGCGAGCGCCCGGTCCGCGGCCGCCGTATCGATCGTCGCGTCGATGCCGGCGGTCGCGGCGGCCAGCTCCTGGGCCAGCGCGGGCGCGAGCGGCTCGTCGGGCTCGCCGGCCGGATCGGCCGTCGGGTCCGCATCCGGCGCTGGCACCGGCGCGGCCACCGCGGCCGGCGGTTCGGGGTCCGGATCGGGGTCGGCATAGGCGACGCGGCCCACCAGGACCAGAGACAGCGCGAGGACAAGGGCAGCGATGGGCTTCATGTCCTCGCTGGATGCCGGCCCGGGCGCCAAGTCGCACGCCTCCCGACATGCAAGACGAGGCGTGACGCGACGGCCCCGCGGGTGTTACGACGCGGGCATGGCCCCATCTGAGACCCGTCGCGACGCCGCGTGGCTCGACGCGCACTGGATGCCGTACACCGGCAACCGCGAGTTCAAAGCGCACCCGCGCATGATCGTGGGCGCCGAGGGCGCGTACTACACCGACGCCGACGGCAAGAAGATCTTCGACGGGCTCTCGGGCCTGTGGTGCACCGGCCTCGGCCATGGCCGCCGCGAGATCAGCGAGGCGATCGCGAAGCAGGCCCGCACGCTCGACTACGCCCCTGCCTTCCAGTACGGCCACCCCGGCTCGTTCGCCCTCGCGAACAAGCTCAAGGAGCTGACGCCGGCCGGCCTCGACTACGTGTTCTTCACGGGCAGCGGCAGCGAGTCGGCGGACACGTCGCTCAAGATGGCGCGCGCGTACTGGCGCGCGAAGGGCCAGGGCACGAAGACGCGCTTCATCGGCCGCGAGAAGGGCTATCACGGCGTGAACTTCGGCGGCATCTCGGTCGGCGGCATCGTCGCGAACCGCAAGCACTTCGGCCAGGGTATCGAGGCCGACCACCTGCCCCACACGCAGATGGCGCTGCACGACAAGCGCGCGGCGTTCACGAAGGGCCAGTCGGCGGGCGGCGCCGAGCTCGCCGAGGATCTGCTGCGGCTGATCGCGCTCCACGACGCGACGAACATCGCCGCCGTGATCGTGGAGCCGTTCTCGGGCTCCGCCGGCGTGGTCATCCCGCCGCTCGGCTACCTCAAGCGCCTGCGCGAGATCTGTACGGCGAACAACATCCTGCTGATCTTCGACGAGGTCATCACGGGCTTCGGGCGCGCCGGCGCGCTGACGGGCGCGGCCGCGTTCGGCGTCACGCCGGACATCGCGAACTTCGCGAAGCAGATCACCAACGGCACGCAGCCGCTCGGCGCGGTGATCGCGAGCAAGGCGATCTACGACACGTTCATGGCGGCGGGCGGGCCCGAGTACATGCTCGAGTTTCCGCACGGGTACACGTACTCGGCGCACCCGATCGCGTGCGCGGCCGGGGTCGCGGCCCTCGATCTGCTCCTCCAGGAGCGCGCGGTCGAGCGCGTCGCCGAGCTGGCGCCGTACTTCGAGGCGCAGGTGCACGGGCTCCGCGGGCGCAAGCACGTCACCGACATCCGCAACTTCGGCCTCGCGGCGGGCGTGACGCTCGAGGCGGCGCCGGGCGAGCCGGCCAGGCGCCCGTTCGAGGTCGCGATGAAGTGCCTCGCGAACGGAATGTACGTCCGCTACGGCGGCGACACGATCCAGCTGGCACCGCCGTTCATCAGCGAGAAGCACGAGCTCGATCGGCTCGTCAGCGTGCTCGCCGACGCGCTCGACGCCACGGCGTAAGCGCGTGGATCAGGGCAGGAAGCGGCTGACGAACGCGAACGGCAGCGACTTGCCGGCGTGCATCGACAGGTTGGTCGTGACCGCGCCGATGGCTGCGTTCGTGACGAGGTTGGCGGTGCCCACCGCGCGCACGGCCGTCCGCAGGCCGGTGATGGCCTGCTGCTCGGACGCGCTCGCATCCTGACCGTCGCGGCCGGCTTCCTGCGCCTTCTTGCCGAGCATCTTGCCGAGGATCACCGACGTCACGCCCGTGACGAGCGCCGTGACCACGAGGACGTCCTTGATCTTCGTCATGGTCCGCGACGCGCGGTCGACCTCTCGGCCCGAGAGCAGCGTGCGTCCCGCAAACCAAGTGGCGGCGACGACACCGTGCGCCGCGAGGTTGATCCACGAGTATCGCGTCCACGCCTCGTCGGAGATCCGAGCGCGCTCGGCCTGATCGAGGTCGTGCAGCGCGGGCTGAAACGCGCGCTGGCCGAACAGGGTGCCGCCGATCGAAGTGGCAAGCCCGAGGTTGTGGAGAGTCCATGCGGTCGTGGAGATCTTGGTCATGTCGAGTCGGTGTGCAACCTACGGACCGCCGCGGGCGGGTGAGACCGCCGCGCGAACGGCGAAAGTTTTTCCTGTCACTCTCGTCCGGCGCGCGTAAGCCAGCTTGCGCGAGGTGCGGTTCACGCGGCGTAGGTCATTGAGATCGCGGTGGGCGCTCGTTGCACGGTCGGGCGTCGCGGCACATGCGCGCCGCGCCACCTACAGCGACAGCGTCACGCGCCGTCGCTACAACCGAGCCATGCTGCAGCGCATGGCCGTGGTGCTCGCGTTCGGCGCGCTCGGCGCGGCCGGATGCACCAGTTCGGAGGAGCACCTCGCCGACGGCGTCGACGCGGGGGATAACCGCAGTCACCCGACCGACGGCGGCGGGCACGCGGGTGCGGACTCCGGCGGCAGCGGCGCCCGGACGGGCGTCGGCCCGTACTTCGAGCAGGCGATGTTCTTCAACACCGACGTCACGAGCGCGGCGAAGTCGGCGAAGAGCGACGCGATGATCGCGCGCCTGATCGCCGAGGGCGGCTGGGGCAACGGCAACAAGATGCAGATCGACACGGACATCGACGTCCTCACCGCCGACAGCGCCACGCCGATGCGCACGTTCACTCCGACCGAGGACTTCTACTCGCCCGACTGCGACCAGGTCGCGATGCCGGTGCCGGTCGGCGGCAACGTCGAGGGCGAGGACGGCTACGCGTGCACGAACGACGGCGACTGCCACCTGCTCGTGGCCGACGCGTCCGCCCACCGGCTCTACGAGATGTGGCGCGCGAACATCACGTCGACGTTCCAGGGCGGCTGCCTGGCCGCGTGGGACACGTCCAAGGCGTACACGGGCACGCTGCGCGGCGATCAGTGCACGAGCGCGGACGCGGCCGGCTTCCCGATCGCGCCGCTCCTGTTCACCGCCGACGAGGTCGCGGCGGGCCACATCGACCACGCGATCCGCTTCATCCTGCCGAACAACCGCGTGGCGCCCGGCTACACGCGCCCCGCCACGCACGGCACGAACACGTCCGGCGCCAGCGACGCGCCCGCGTACGGCTCGCACCTCCGCCTGCGTGCCGACTACCCGGTCGACGCGCTGCCCAGCGCGGGCGCCAAGGCCGTGGCCCGCGCGCTGCAGACGTACGGCATGTACCAGGCCGACGGCGGCAACATCGCGCTCACGGCGCAGAGCGATCGCCACACGACGGCGAAGTGGGACGGGCTCCTCGACGTGCACGACCTCGCGGCGCTGAAGGTCAGCGACTTCGAGGTCATCGACCACGGCGCGTGGATCGGCACGACCGGCGACTGCAACCGGTGACGCGCTACTCGGTGAACGCGGCGTGCAGCGCGTGGATCATCGCGTTGGCCGTGCGCCCACCCGTCGCGTTCGCGGGGAGCGTGCCCTCGCCGAGCGTCCACACGATGATGCCGCCGTAGCCGTTCGCCTTCGCGAACGCGCCCTTGTCGGCGAGCGAGGTCTCGTCCTCGTACGAGATGTACGACGTCGGGTCCGGGCCGCAGTGCGAATCGGTGATCGGCGCGGCGAGCTTCAGGTACGGCTCGCGCGCCGTGCCATCGCGCTGCGAGGCGGCGGCGTGGGTCGCGAGGGTGCCGCCCTGCGCGTAGAACGCGGAGAGCGGGAAGTCATTGTCGCCGCCGGTGATCTTGTTCGCGGTGGTCGTGGGCTGGCGCGGGCCGGTGATGCCGCCCGTGTAGCAGATCGCGTAGAAGGCCGTGCCCATGCCGAGCTTGGCCTTCGGGATCCCGACGGCGGCGTAGCGCGCGAGCGTGTCGTCGATCGCGACCGGCGTGGCCGCGGTCGAGCCCGCCAGCGGGCTGACGAACCACGAGCTCCAGCCATCGCCCGTCTCGGCGACGGCAGGGAAGTACGTCTGCACGTTGAACTGGTCGAGGGCGAACGCGAGGTCCACCATGCGCGGGTCGACGGTCTCGAAGTTCGGGTTGATCGGATACGCGGGGTACGTCAGCTCGATCGCGGGGCGCGCGGCGCGGAGGTCCTGCGCGAGCGAGACGAGGTCGTCGAGGTTCACGCTGTCTTCCCAGTCGAGATCGATGCCGTCGTAGCCGAGCTGGTCGAGCACGGCGAGGAGGGCGGTGACGAACGCGGCGCGGTGCGCGGCGGACGACGCGGTGGCGATGTTGACGCCGGCGTTCGCGCCGCCGAGGAGCAAGAGCGCGTGGACGCCGTGCGCGTGGGCGGCCGTGGCGAGGGCCTTCGCGTCGGCGACGCCGGTGCCGTGCGAGTCATCGAATGTGAGGTCGAGCGAGAGGTCGGTCTTGACGACCATCGGCGCGAAGGCGATGTCGGTGAGCGAGGACCAGTCGATGGCCGCGATGGGCAACGCGTCGATCTGGTAGCCGACGTAGTAGCCGAGGAGCCAGCGGGTGGTCGGCGCGACGGTGGCGTCGCGGACGGCCGCGTCGTGGCCGTCGGACGTGCTGTCGGCGGGCGCGTCGACGAGCCGCGCGTCGATCGGCTTGTCGGCCGAGTCCTCGCATGCGGCCAGCGCCAGTCCGAGCCCGACGATGCGAGCAGCTGGCCTCGTCGTCCTCATCGGACCAGGTTACACCTACTGCGTGATCAGCGTCAGCGACGTCGGCCCGCGGGCCCAGATCCGGCCGTAGTGATCGGCGGCGACATCGAGGACCTCGTTCTCGGCGAGGCCGCGCAGCGTGTCGAAGCGGCGCAGGTTCTTGCCGTCCCACGCGACGAGGCCACGCTCGCTGGCGAGCCACAGGCCGCTGCGCGTCGCGACGAGGTCGTTCACCTCGAACCGCAGCGCCGGCGGGAACGTCCACGCCTTGCCATCCCACACGCCCGCACCCGCGCGCGTGCCGACGACCGCGTCGCCCGTCGGCGAGATCGAGACGGCGCGGGCGAGCTCCGAGCGCAGGCCATCGCGCTCGGTCCACGTGGTGAGCCGGCCGCCGGAGATGCGCGCGACGCCGGCCGCGGTCGTGAACCACGCCGTCGGGCCGCGGACGTCGGCATCGGAGACGGCGGCGGGCGCGTCGGCCATCGGCGTGACCTTGCCGCTCGCGAGCTCGACGACGGAGATCGACGCGGCCTCGGGCGCGGCCGTGTCGTCGCCGGCGTGGCCGCGGAGGCCGAGCCAGAGGATCCCCGGCGCGGCGAAGCGGGCGAACGCGAGCTCGGCGGTGCCGCTCTCGGTGGTGGCGGCCGGCCGCAGCGTGGTCCAGGTGGTGCCGTCGAGGCCCGCGATGCGGAGGGCGGTGAGGTCGTCGCTGTCGCGCTCGATCGCGTAGATCGGGCCCGCGGGGTCGCGGATGACGGCGAGGACGACGCGGTCGGGGCGGGCGAGCGCGGTGAAGTGCTCGCCGGTCCAGTGCCAGGCGGCGCGCGCACCGGTCGCGATCCAGCAGTCCTGCTCGTGGGCGCACGCGACGCTGAGCGTCGTGGCGTCCGCGAACATCGCCCGGGCGCGGAGCCAGTCGCGCGCGTGGCGATCGCCGTCGCGGTAGCGGGCGACGCCCAGGTCGCGCGTGCCGACGAGGAGCTGATCGTCGGCGGCGCCGAGGACGGTGGCGCTCGGCGGGAGGACGACGTCGACGGGATCGATCGCCCACGTGGTGACCGGCGGCGGCGGCGGCGACGGGGCATCGTCGGCGGGCGGCGGGGGCGGCGGCGGGAGCCCGAGCGGCGGCAGCGGTGGCGGCAACGCGACGAGCCGCGTGCCATCGCGCGCGAGCGGGCGGATCGCGCCGGGCCCGTCGGCGGGGGCGATGCGATAGGCGTGGTCCCCGCTCGTGACGATCACGCCGGCGCCGCGGCGCGTGGCGGCATCCCAGTGGATATCGGGGAGCGTGCGGTAGCTGGCGAACGCGAGGGCCGCGCCGATCGCGAGGCGCTCGTGGCCGGCGTCGTCGGCGCCGATGGCGATCACGCGGTCGCCGGGCGCGGTCACGAGGAGGCGCGCGTCGACGAGGGCACAGCCCTGCGCGGCGCCGAGCTTGACGAAGTCGCCGCTCGGCTTGCGCGCGACGAGGCCGGTCGCCGTGGCGATCCACAGCCAGCCGGCGCGATCGCGGACGAGCGCGCGCACGGGATCCTTGATCGACGTCGCGCTCCAGCCGCTGGTCGGGCTCACGTAGACGAGGCCGCGCGCGCTGCCGAGCCACACGCCGCCATCGCCGGCGGCGGCGAGCACCGCCGCGGGATCGTGCGGCGGGGGCGCGAGCTCGGGTGGCGGCGGCGCGAGCTCGGCGTACGTGGCGGTGGCGAGGCCGTAGCGACCGACGCCGGTCTCGGTGAGGAGCCAGGCCGCGCTCGCATCGGGGTCGGGCGCGAGCGCGCTGACGCGCGTGCCCTCGAGCTCGGGGACGGTGGTGGCGCGCGCGTCGTCCCAGCGCTCGAGGCCGTTGTCGGTGGCGACGAGCACGCTGGCGCCGACGGCGGCGAGCGCGCGCACGGCGGCGGGCTCGGTGAACACGCGGACGCGCACCTTGCCGGCGGAGATCGGCGGCAGCGGGCGCATCGGCGGCACGGCGGCCGGGCCACACGCGGCGGTGGTCGTGACGAAGACCGCGGCGGCGACAGGGAGCGCGAGCCGCATCCGGCAAGCTTACCCCCACAATGCGCTAGGCTCACGCCATGGCACGTCCACCCCGTGGCGGCGGGTTCCGGTCCACCGATGTCCGAGGCACGCTGGGCTCGCTGATCAAGTCGACGCTCGCCCAGGCGGGCGTGGTGCGCGATGTCCTCGAGCGCGGGGCGCGCGAGGGGCGCTCGCGGCTCGACGAGGCGCGGGCCGGGAAGCGCCGGCACGACGCGCTGGCCGAGCTCGGCGAGGCGGTGCTCGCGCTGATCCGGCGCGGAGAGATCGACCTCGCGGAGATTCCGGAGGTGCGGGACGTGGTTGCGGATCTGGAGCAGCTCGACGCGGCGGCGGTGGCGGCGGGCACGACGAGGTCGAGGACGGCGGCGGCGCGCCGTGGGAGGATGACGAGCCCCTCTCCGACGTGGACCGCGAGCGCCACGCGGGCGGCCTGGGCGACATCGCGCGCCCGAGCTCGCGGCAGCGGTTCGACGACCGACGGGGCGGCGGCGGCTCCGACGGGACCGTCTCGTCCGCGCGCTGGGCCGGGGCCGGCGATGGGGCCCGCAAGGCCGAGGCCCCGCGGGTCTGGCGGCCGCCGGCCCCGGCGAGCGCGGGTGCGGAGGCGCCGGTGGTGGCCTCGAAGCACCCGACCGTGCCGGCCCTGCCCCGGGCGATCGCCGCCAAGGCCCACAAGGGCGGCGGAATCACGTTCGACGATGACGATCTCGCCGACTACATGCACCCCGACGACGTTCCCCCAAAGCCTCCCCACGACGAGTCTTGACACCCGACCCCGTCCCCCGGTAAACACGGCGCCACCTACGGGGATTTAGCTCAGCTGGGAGAGCGCGTGAATGGCATTCACGAGGTCAGGGGTTCGATCCCCCTAATCTCCACCATGGTTTCGGTTACTTAGCTGCGTTTCGCGTCGTCTTGCACGCGCGCCACGCGGGATTCCTGGTCCAGGGAGGTGGTGGTGCTTCTCGACGCAGGCGATCGAGACGATCCCGTCCTCGACCATCGCGATCGTCACGAGGCAGCCTGGTAGTCGGCAGCCAGAGAATCATTCTTTCTTTCTTGCGAGCAGGGGATCGCGCCGGAGCCGCTATGGCTTCGCGCGCGGAGCCATCTGCCGCAGCACATCTCGCAGCCGGTCCAGATCGACCGGCTTGACCAGATGGGCATTGAAACCCGACTCGCTGGCAGCTTGTCGATCCGACTCCTGACCGTATCCGGTGAGGGCGATAAGATGTACCCCCGAGAGATCCGGCCGCTTGCGAAGCAAGCGTGCGAGCTCGTATCCGTCCATCGCCGGCAGCCCGATGTCGAGGACCGCGATCTCCGGCTTGAACGCCTCCGCGGCAACCAGCGCCGAGGGCCCGTCATGCGCGGTGCGTGGTGCGTAGCCCATTACTTCGAGCATCTCGGCGAGCAGTTCCGCAGCGTCGACGTTGTCATCCACGACCAGAACGCGAGTTCGAGTCGACGACGCCTCTTCACCGTTGCCACTCGTCGGACCTTCTTCCTCGACCTCCGTGCCCAGGACGTCAATTGCAGGCAACGTGACAACGAACTCGCTCCCCCGCCCATGACCATCACTCGACGCCTGCACGGCCCCACCATGCATGGACACGAGGTTCTTCACGATGGACAACCCGAGTCCGAGACCGCCATCGGCGCGATCGAGCGCCTGACGCTCCTGTGCGAACAGCTCGAACACGCGCGGCAGCATGTTCGCCGAAATCCCGATGCCCGTATCCCGGATCCGGATCACGATGCGGGCATCCTTCCGAGCCGCCGTGACGCTGACGACACCTCCAGGCTCCGTGTACTTCGCCGCGTTGGTCAGCAGGTTGGAGAACACCTGGGCGAGACGACCCGGATCGCCGGCAACGACAAGCCCGCGCGAGGGGACGTCTAGCGTCAACTGATGATTGCGCCGTTCGAACATCGAGCTAGCCATCTCGAGCGCCTTCGCCATGATCTCACCAACCTCGATCGGCTGCCTCTTGAGGTCGACCTTCCCCGTGGTGATTCGCGAGACATCGAGAAGATCGTCGACGAGTCGAACCAGGTGCTTCGCCTGGCGCTCGATCACCGCCCGCTCCTTTTCGAACGAGGTCTCGCCGCGGAGTCGCATGAGATTGACAGCGGTCAAGATCGGCGCGAGAGGGTTTCTCAGCTCGTGGCCGAGGATGGCCATGAACTCGTCCTTCGCTCGGCTCGCCGACTCTGCCATGCGCCTTGCGGTCGCCAGCTCCGTGACCTCGAAAACGACCACGACGATGCCGTCCACCGCGCCGGCTTCGTCGCGTAGAGGCTGATAGACCCAGTCGAAGAACCGTTGTTCAGCAACACCGTCGTCTTGGCGAACGAGGATCAGCTCGCGCGACCGCACGACGTGCGGCTCACCGGTCGTGTACACCGCGTCCAGCATCTCGTACACGCCCTGGCCCGTGAGGTCGGGGAGCGCTTGGCGGATCGTCTTTCCGACGACACTTCGGTCCTGTACGAGCGTGGCGTAGCTGGCGTTCACGAACTCGAAGACGTGCTCCTGCCCACGCAGGATGGCGATCCCGACGGGTGTATTTGCAAACACGCTTGCAAGGCGCCGGTTGTGAAGCTCCGTGACGGCGCGCAGCTGCACCCGCGTGAGCTGCGCTTCCACCCGGACCACCAGCTCGCGCGCGGAGAATGGCTTGACGACGTAAACGTCGAAGCCCGCGCGCAGTCCTTCGACGCGCGCCTCCTCACCGGCGCGCGCGGACAGCGCGATCACCGGAAGGTTCCGTGTCGACGGTTCGGCACGTAGCGCGTGAAGCAGGCTGATGCCATCCACGTTCGGCATCATCACGTCCGTGATCAGGAGATCCGGCCGTCGTCGTCGCACAGCGGCCAGAGCCAGCTCGCCATCGGCGACCGTCTCGACCGACCAGTGCTGCCCGAAAAGTCGGGCGAGGTATTCACGCATGTCAGCGTTGTCGTCCGCGATCAGGACATGGGTCGTCGAACCCTCCACCACCGGTCGTGGTCCGGTCGGGCTCGGATCCACCCAGCGAAGAGCCTCCACCACAAACGGCTTCGCCGTGGTTTCGGCGTCATGTGGACGGACGTTCACGACGATGTGCGATGGCGACAGGTGCGCGCGCCCGCGAGGCAGCGTGATCCGGAAGGTCGTGCCCTTGTCGGGAACGCTTCTCGCGACGATCGTGCCTCCGTGGAGCGACACCAGGTCGTGCACGAGAGCGAGTCCGATTCCAGATCCCTCGTGCGTACGGGCCTTGGTGCCCTCGATCCGATGAAAGCGTTCGAACAGCCTGGGCATCTCGTGCTCCGCGATGCCGACGCCGCTATCTTCAACCTCGACCTCGACGTGGTCGCCGACGATTCGCTGCGAGATCCGGATCGCGCCTTCGAACGTGAACTTCAGCGCGTTAGACAAAAGATTGAGGACAACCTTCTCCCACATTTCGCAATCGACGAAGATCGGCTCGTGCAATGGAGGGCAGTCGACATCAAAGCGAATGCCTCCACGCTCGATCGCCGACCGAAACGCGCTCGCTAGATCTGACGTCAGAGCGGCCAGGTCAACGGGTTCGTACGATGCCGTCGCTCGTCCTGCTTGAACGCGCGCGAAGTCGAGGAGCGAGTTGACGAGCTTGAGCAAACGCAACGTGTTGCGGTGAACTGCCTGGAGATCCGCTCCCCCGAGCGAGCCCGACGGCGATTCGAGCGCGTCCTGCTGTGGCCCGAGCATGAGCGTCAAGGGCGTGCGGAACTCGTGGCTGATGTTCGAGAAGAACGCGGTCTTGGCGCGGTCGAGCTCGGCGAGCTGGTCGGCCCTGCCGCGCTCCGCTTCGAGCGTGAGCGCGTTGGCCACCACCCGCGTCACCGTGGCTGCCGCGCGTTCGGCGAATTCTTCATAGTCTCGGTCCACTGCTCGACGAGGACTCGCTCCGATGATCAGAAATCCCCAGGTTTGAGGGTCTGCCGTCGATCGGATGGGAGCGACCATCGCGCAACGCGTTGGTTCCGGCCACGCGCCTCCAGCGATCGGAACTGGGAGCTCATCGAGTTGGGCGACGACCGCGACTTTTCCCGATTGGCGAACGTTGCCGAATCGCCAACGCGAGTCGGCGACTTGCTCAGCGGCGATGTACGCCGGCGCGATCGCAACGGCGTCGTCGAGGCCTGTCGCTCCCACGCGCTGCAACCCGCCGCGGTCGTCTGCCAGATAGATCGCCGAGAACGTAGCATCGTGGCTTGCGGCGCCGAGAGTCCTGAGCACGCGCTCGACGACGTCATCGACGGTGCGGTCGCTGATCGCGTGCTCAGCGAGGTCGCGCAAGACGCTGGCGCGGCGCTCGCTGATGACCCGGAACGTCGTCTCGTTGACGGCATTGAAGATGCCTTCGATCCGACCGTCGTCGCCTCGAACCGGCGTGAACGTGAAGTTGAAATAGCACTCCTCCGTGTAGCCATGCCGGTTCATCAAGAGGAGCCCGTCCTCTTGGTAGGACGACTCACCAGTCGCGAGCACGCCGGCGAACAATGGGCCGATGGCATCCCAGATCTCCGGCCACACAGCTCGGCCCGGGACCCCGAGCGCCAGGGGATGCTTCGTTCCGAGAATCGGGCTCCAGGCGTCGTTGTAGATGAGCGTCAAGTCGTCGCCCCAGTACAAAGCGATCGGAAATCGTGAGCCGAGGCAGATGCTGAGCGCTGAACGAAAGCTCGGGGACCACTGGGACGGCGGCCCAACCGCGACGTTTGACCAATCCAGCTCGCGCATCCGGCGCCCCATCTCGCCGCCACCCGGAACAATGCGAGCGATGAGCTCTCCACCGCGCCGAGACGCCTCCAGCATGGGCCGAGTGTGCCGCAAACGGGGACGCCGGTAAACTCGTGCCCACGGTTCTCCCTGGTCCGGCACAGCCACGAGCCGAGGCTGTGGCCGCCCGCGCGCGGTACTCCAGCCTGACGACGTCGAACCCGTCGTGCGCGGTGGACCCGATCGCTCACCACGGGTGCGGCCTATGAGGTCGAAGTTCGCCTGCGTCGAGGAGACGGCGAGTATCGCTGGCACCTCGCACGTGCGAACGCCGAGCGCAGCGGCGACGCGGATCTCGTCGCCACCATCTCGACGTTCACGGCCAGCACCGACGGCCGCCCGAGCTGCCCATCGACGCTCGCCGTGCACGCCAGCCAGGCGCTGACGGCAGTAGCCGATCGGCTGCGCAAGAACGGCCGTGCTCGCCCCCCGCACAGCTCGCGACGCTGCCCGCGGGGCG
>JANXOM010000309.1 GCA_025353585.1 Deltaproteobacteria bacterium | reverse complement strand
GCGGCGCCCGGCGCGGCGCCCAGCTCCACGCGAAGTCCGGTTGCGAGGCGGCCGGCGGCGACCGCGGCGCGCGTCTCGGGCGCGGCGGCGAGCACGCGCTCGTAGAGGCGCAGCGCGCGCGCCGGATCGGCGAGTCGGTCCTCGCAGGTGCGGCCGGCGGCGAGGAGCGCGTCCGCGTCGACCTCGGCCGCCTCGATGCGCGCGACGGCCGCATCGAGCATGCGCGCATCGTCACCGGCGTTGGCGAGCCGGTCGACGAGCGGGTCCGCCGCGGCCGCCCGGGCGGCGAGGAGCAGCCCGGCGAAGGAGACAGACCGCCAGGCCGCGAGGGCGGCAGGACGGCAGGCTCGCTCCGCTCCTCGCGTCCTGGCGTCCTGGCGGGTCAAGATCCGGTCAGTCGTCGCCGTCGACGGTCAGCGCGCTGCAGGCCCGCTCGAACGCGGGCGCGGCGTCGCGGACCTCGGGGTCGAGCTCGGCGGAGCAGAGGTAGTACTTCTTGTCGCCCGGCTTCCACCAGGCGGTCGTGATGCGCGTCGACTTCGTGTTCGAGTTGTCCTCGACGATCACGGTGCGCGTCCCCACGCCCTTGACGTCCTTGAGGACCTTCGCGTCCTTGAGGAGCGGCTGGAACGTCGCCTTGTCGACGATCTTGTCCCAGTCCTTCGCGGTGCACATGCCGTCGCAGTTCGAGCCGACCTTGAAGCCCGAGAAGAAGCCACCGTTCTTGTCCGCCTTGAGGTCGGCGAACGAGTCCATGTCCTGCTTCCAGTTCTTGGGCGCCGCGACCGTGTAGGTCGTGGCGCTGCGCCCGCGCTTCTCGACGATCTGCCGCTTCTCGAAGATGATCTTGTCGCGCAGCGGCGTCGGGACGAGCGCGTTGCACGCCGCCGCATCGATCGTGCCCTGCGTGAAGGACGGGCCGGCCGGTGCTTCCGGCACGCTGTCCTTGCTCCCGCCGCACGCCGCGGCCCCCACGACGATCGCGAACACAGCTGCCTTACTCATGCTCGGTCCCTCCGCTGCCCTCGCCCCGGTGGATGCCGAGCGCGCGCAGTTTCTTGTGCAGGTTGGTCCGCTCGATGCCGAGCGCTTGCGCGGTGCGCGAGATGTTCCAGTCGAACTCCGCGAGGCGGATGCGGATGAACTCGCTCTCCACCTCCTCGCGGAACTCGCGCAGGCTCTTGCCCGCGTAGCGGCCGAGATCGATCGCGGTGACGGGGCCGCTGTTGCCGCTCGAGACGCGCGCGCTCCGCGGGCCGCCGAGGTACGGCGGCAGGTCCTTCTCGCGGATCACCTCGTCGCTCATGATCACGAGCCGCTCGACGACGTTCCGCAGCTCGCGCACGTTGCCCGGCCACTCGTACGCGACGTGCCGCTCGAACACCGGCTCGTCGACCGGCTTGTAGCCGATGCCGTTCTCGTCGCAGCACTCGCGCACGAAGCTCTCGACGAGGAGCGGGATGTCCGTCGGCCGGTCCTTGAGATCGGGCGAGTGGATCGGCACGACGTTGAGGCGGAAGTACAGGTCCTCGCGGAACTGGCCATCCTTCACCATCTGCTCGAGGTCGCGGTTCGTGGCGGCGACGACGCGGCAGTCCGTGCGCAGCGTCTTCTCGCCGCCGACGCGCGAGAACTCGCCGGTCTGCAGCACGCGCAGCACCTTGGCCTGCGCCGACAGCGGCATGTCCCCGATCTCGTCGAGGAAGATGGTGCCGCCCTCGGCGACCTCGAACAGGCCGCGCTTCTTCGCGATCGCGCCCGTGAACGCGCCGCGCTCGTGGCCGAACAGCTCGCTCTCGATCAGCTCGCTGGGGATCGCCGCGCAGTTGACCTTCACGAACGGGCCCGCCGAGACGCTGCTGTTACGGTGGATCGCGCGCGCGATCAGCTCCTTGCCCGTGCCGCTCTCGCCGGTGATGAGCACGCGGCTGCGCGTCGGCGCGACCTTCGCGATCTGGCGCTTGAGCTCGCTCATCACGGGCGCGCTGCCGAGCATCTCCCAGCGCGCGTCCACGGCGCGGCGGAGATCGTGGACCTCGCGCCACATCTTGCGGCGCTCCAGCGCGTTGCGCGCCGTCACCATCACCCGGTCGCGATCGAGCGGCTTCTCCATGAAGTCGAACGCGCCGAGCCGGGTGGCCGCGACGGCGTCCTCGATCGTGGCGTGGCCCGAGATCATGACGACGGGGATCTCGGAGGTCCGCGAGGAGCCGCCGTCGTCGCCGCGCGCCTTCATCGCGCGCAGGAGGTCGAGGCCGTTGTCCTCGCCGAGCTTGACGTCGAGCAGCACGAGGTCGACGGCCTCGCGTGCGAGGATCACGTCCGCCTCGGCGATGGAACCGGCCTCGTGGACGACGTGACCGCCGCCCTCGAGGACCATGCGCAGCGTGCGGCGGATGTTCTTCTCGTCGTCGACGATCAGGATCGGCTCGCCGGCGGCGGGCGCGGCGTCATCAGGCTGGGCCATCTTTGTCCTTCTTGGCAGGCTCGACGTCGGCGTCCGCGTCGGGCTCCGGCTCGAAGCGCTCGCGGTTGCGGCGGTTCCAGTAGAACGCGGCGGCGAGGATCGCGATGCCGGCGCCGACGTACACCGGGCGGCGATCGCCCGACGAGTCCTGCGGGATGGCCATGGGCGGCAGCGAGATGTGCGAGCCATCGCTCATCTGCGTCATCCCGTGCTTCCCGAGCGCGCCGGGGCCTCCATCCGAGCCGGGCTCGACGGCGAGCGGCGGCGGCGGCGGCACGGCGAGGCCCGCCGAGCCCGCGGTCGGTCCGCTCTGCGGCGCGGGGATCGGGATCCGCGTCGCCTTCAGGATCCCGGGGTCGAGCGTCGCGAGCGCGGCCTTGCACGCCGCGACCAGCCCGGCCGGCGCATCCGCCGCCGCGACGCACTCGCCGGTCACCGCGACGAGGGTCGCCGCGTCCTGCGCGACCACGATCTGTGCATCCTCGCGCGTCCCGGCCGCGGGGTCGTGCCACGCGAGCGTCCCCTGGAGCTGCACGTCGCTGACGAGCTCGCCCGCCGTCCACGCATCCTCGACGGGCTTGCCGCCCGAGAGCCGCGCGCGCGCGACGATGCCGTGCAGGTCCTCGATCGCGCCCTGCGACGCGTTCGGGCGCACGAGCTTCGGGCTGCGCGAGGTCGCGCGCGAGACCACGAGCGAGATCCGCGCGCCGCCGGGAGGCGCGTAGACCTCGGCCGCGACGGTCGCCTCGGGGTCGGTGAACGGCCGCGCGGACGTGACGGACTTCGCGACGGCCGAGGCCTGCTCGGCGTCGGCGGTCCAGCCGTCCGGCGCGCGGACCATCGGCGTCGAGCTCGCCTCGGCGACCCCGCCGCCGAGGATCACGGCGAGCATCAACCAGCGCTTCATCTCGTCGACACCGCGGCGCACGCCGCGTCACAAGCCGCCGGCTCGCGGCCGTCGCCGAAGCAAGCGAGCGCGCGGACCGCGTCGCCGGCGAGCTGCGCGTGGAGCTTGCCGTGGAACGGCGGGTGCTCGAACGCGAGCGTGACGGATCCGGCGGTCGGCGCGACGTCGTGGACGGGCGTGCCCGCGAGGCTCGCGACCACCTGCTCGGCGGTCGCGGGGCCCGCGCCGCGGAGCGCGAGCCACGTCGCGAAGCAGCCGCGGCCCGGGTCGCCCCAGGCCTCGGTTCCCTCGACGACGACGCCATCGGCTTTGGCCCCGGCCGCGATGGCCGCGGCGACGGCCGGCAGCGCGCGCCACCCGGCCGGCGGCGTGATGCCGGCGTGCGGTGCGTCCGCCCGTGCGACCCCGACGGCGAGCACCGCGGCGGCGGCAGCGGCGATCAGCCGTAGCTCAGCCATACCTGCTGGCCTTCGGTGACGCCGAGCCGCGCCCGCGTGTCGGCGGTGATGCCGACCGCGCCGCCCTCGAGGGGGATGACGCGCGCCCCGGTCGCGCGGAAGTGCGGCTTGGTGCTGCCCTCGACCGCGATGATCGCCCACGGGCGCTCGCCGTCGACCTCGCCGATGCCGCGCGCGACGAGCTGCTTGGCTTCGCGCACGACCGAGATGCCGTCGGTGGGCGCGCAGAAGTGGGGGCCGCCGTCGAACGGATCGATCTGCTCGGCGTAGTCGAAGCCGATCCGCCGCAGCATCTTCTCGACGGGCTGCGTGTCCGGCCCGACGCGACCGATGATCGCGCGCACGCTGTCCGGCAGGAGCTCGGTGTGGATCGGATCATCCGGGAACAGCGCGTGGATGAACTCCTTGTTGTCCTTCGAGAGATGGTCGGCCTCCTGGTAGGACAGGCCCGTGAACCGGCGGCCGAGGTGCTCCCAGAGCTGGGACGTGCCGTCGGGCTCGAGCGGCGGGAGGAGCTCGGAGAGCACCTGATCGCGGAACAGCTCGCGGTGCATGCGGATGAACAGGAACCGCACGTACGACAGCGCTTTGCCGAGCGCCTCGGTGTTGCGACGATACTCCGGCAGGAGGATCAAGCCGCCGATCTCCGTCGGGCCGTTGTAGTTGTAGCCGATGCGGAGCGTCTGATGGATGAAGTGCTTGTCGAGCGTGACCGAGTAGCGCTCGTCGTTCTCGACGCGGAAGAAGATGTGCGGCGCGCGCTTGGTGCCGTGCTGCGCGTAGATCATCG
>JANXOM010000205.1 GCA_025353585.1 Deltaproteobacteria bacterium | reverse complement strand
CGAGACCTGGGTGCCGGCGACCGCGGCCGGCGCGCCGAGCGGAGCCGCCGCGGTCGAGGCGGCGCTCATCGCAGGCATGGCGGAGAAGGCGCTCGCCGCGGCGGAGGCCGTGGTCGCGGCCGCGCCCGAGACCGCCGCGCCGCGGTCGTGGCTCGCGTGGGCGCTGTGCGCGAACACCGAGCCAGGCGCAGCGCTGGTGCAGCTCGAGACCGCGCGGACGTTGACCGGGGCGGCCGACCTGGCGCGCGATCCGCTGGCGCTGTACGTCGAGGCGCGGGCGACACACCTGGCGTTCGAACGCGCGACCGGCAGCAGCGCGCTCGGCCCGATGCCGCCGCTCATCACACCCGGAGATCTCGCGATCGTCACGCTCGCCGGCGCGAAGGGCGGCGCGGCCTGGCTCTCCGGCGCCGAGGAAGCGCAGGTCTCGCCGGAAGAGGTCAGCGCGGCGATGGCGCAGCATCGCGCGGCCACGGCCACCAGCCTCGCGCTGGTGCTCGACGCGCTCGAGCTCGCGCCTGGCTTCGCCGACGCCGGCTACCTCGCCGCGCGGCTCGCGGTCAAGGCGGGCGCGCTCCGCGAGTCCCGGGCGCTCTTCGCAGCCGTCTCGGCGCACATCATCGGCCGCCCCGACGCCGACAGCTTCGCGCGCGACGTCGCCGACCTCGCCGACCCGAGCGGCGCCGTCGCCGCCGCCCTCCAGCCCCCCAAGCCGCCCGTGGCCCCGACCGCCAAGCGCTCCCGCTCGCTCAAGGTCCTCTAGCGGCCGTCGCACCGGCCGGCCCCCGGCCTGGCGTCCGGAATCCGGACACAACAAAGGGGCCAGGCCCCATTGTTTCAGTCCTGTCACAGTGACGGGCGGGTCAGAGCAGGCTGGAGAGGGCGACGGCGGCGGCGGCGAGAGCCGCCACGGCCGAGATCGCCAGCACGGGCAAGCGGAGGCGCGGGGCGCGCCGCATGCGCTGGGTGGACTCCGCGTCGTCGCGCACGGGCGTGAAGACGGGCGCGGACGGGAACTGGGTCCAGCCGGCCGGCACGCGGCGCGACGACGAGACGGCCGCGGTGGCGGCGAAGCGCGCCGTCGCCAGCTCGCCGGCGCACATCAGCGTCGGCGGCACGACCGGCGAGACCGCGCTCGCGATGCGGGCCGCGCGGGTGGCGCCATCGTGCACGAACGGCGCGAGGGCGGCCGCGAGCTCGGCGATCGACGCGTAGCGCTCGGCGGCCGGCTTGCGGAGGCAGCGCGCGATGACGGCGGCGAACGCGGCGGGTACGCCGACCAGGCGCGCGGGCTCCTCGGTCGCGACCGCGATCGCGATCGCCGACACGCTGTCGCCGCAGAACGGCGCCATGCCGGAGACGAGCTCGTAGAGCGTCACGCCGAGCGACCAGATGTCGCTCCGCGCGTCGACCGACTTCGCCGAGCGCAGCTGCTCGGGGGACATGTAGCCGGGCGAGCCCATCGCGACGTCGGCGCGCGTGAGGCCGCCGTCGATGTCGCCGGTCGGGGACGTCGCGATGCCAAAATCGAGGACCTTCACGTGCGGCGAGCCGTCGCCCCGGCGCGTGAGCATGAGGTTCGCGGGCTTGAGGTCGCGGTGCACCATGCCCAGAGCGTGGGCTTCGGCGACCGCCTCGCACGCCTGCAGCACGTACGTCGCGCCGTCTGCGATCGCGAGCGGGCCGCGGGTGCGCACGACGGACGCGAGGTCCTCGCCGTGCAGCATCTCCATGACGATGAACGGATCACCGTTCGGCATCTGACCGACGTCCAGCGCGCGGCAGACGTGCTCGCTGCGCAGGCGGCTCGCGGCCCGGGCCTCGCGCAGGAACCGGCCCGTCATCTCCGGCAACCGCGCGGCCTCGGGGCGCAGCGTCTTGATCGCGACGGTCGTGCCGAGGTGGACGTGCGACGCGGCGACGACGACGCCCATGCCCCCGGAGCCGAGCACCGCCTCGACGCGGTACTTGCCATCGATCAGGCCTGCCGGTGCGCCGCGCTCGGCGATGGTCGGCTCGTCATCGAGACCCATCGGCCCGAGCGGGCCGAGCGGGCCATGCGCGGTCGCGGGGCCGCCGCGGCGGGCGCGCGCGGCGGACGAGAACATCGGCGCCGGGGTCGCCTTGGGCCGGCGAGCGGTCGGGGTGCGGCCCACGGCCGGGAGCGGCAGCGGCGCCGGGGTGACGTTCGCGATCCAGGGCTGGAACGCCGCGTCGATCTCGGCCGGCAGCTCGGACAGCGGGCGGGGGAGGGTGCGCGCCGTCGGGGCCCGGGCCATCGCGATGTCGAGCGCCGCCTCGTCGTCCGCCGTCGACATCTGGACGAGCACGCTGTAGCTGTCTCGGCCCATGCCCGGACTAGAGCAAGACCTCGGCCAGCCCGCGCCGACGCGCCGCCGGATGACACAGCGCGGGACGGCCGCGGCGGGAGACCCGCGTTCCACGCCTAAGTCTGCGTTACGCGGGGCGGAACCGCTCCGCTGGCGCACGCTCCGCAGGATCGGCGGGCGTGGAAGCCGGTGCGTTCCGCGATCTGGGGTCTGGCCTACCCCTCGGTCAGTTGTACTCACTCGCCACGAGCGCCGGGTCACGTGACCCCGGGTATGCTGCCGGCGTGTCGTCTCGCGAGGACTGGATGCGCCGCCTGGGCCCGCTCTACGGCGGCGCCGTGGCGCTCGTGCACTCGACGCCCTGGCGCTGGCCGGACGCGGTCGCCGACGAGCCCCGCTCTCCCGGCTGGGTCGTCGCGCTGGGCGCGCCGATCGGGCTCGTCGCGTGGGCGATCTCGGCCCTCGCGGTGGCCGCCGGGCTGCCCGCGTCCGTCGGCGCCATCCTCTCCGTCGCCGCGCTGACGTTCGCCTCGGCGGCGCTGGTCGAGCGCGGGCTCGCCGAGCGGGTCGACCGGTGGCAAGGGCATGCCACGGCCGGCCACGGCGCGGGTTCTATCGTCGCGCTCGTCCTCGTGACCGCGCTGCGCATCGCGGCGCTCTCGGCGGTGCACCCCGAGCGGTGGCTCGCCGTCCTCGTGGCAACGGCCCTCGTGGGCCGCTGGTCCGCCGTGTTCCTGCAGGCGCTCGGCGAACCGGTCACGGACGACCACGCCCCGCGCTCGCTCGTGGCGGCCCCGGCCCCGGCGTGGCTCATGGCCGCGCTCGGCGGCGCCGTGCTCGTGGTCGCCGTGCTCGCGCTCGGCGCGAGAGCGGGCGTGGCCGCGGTGGCGGTCAGCGCCGCCGTCGCGTTCGGCCTCGGGATCGAGGCGCAGCGCCGTGACCGCGGGCTGACGGCACCCGTCGTCGCGACCGCGGCCGCGGCCGGCGAGCTGGTCGTGCTGTTGCTGGCGTCGCTCGGCTGAGTCAGCCGGGCCAGTACGCGGTCGTCGGCACGAACGGGATGAGCTTGCGCCGCAGCTCTGGCGGCACGCGTGCGTCGAGCAGCGCCGCGATCTCCTGTGGCGGGTAGATCTGCGAGAAGTGCATCAGCACGACGTGCTCGTTGCGGAACGCGGCGGCGCGCTCGATGATCTCGTCGAGGTGCACGTGGCAGCCGGCGCGCGCGGCCTCGAGGGACTTGCGCGCGTCGAGGAACGTGCATTCCATGATCAGCACGCGAGCTTGCTGGAGCTCGGGGGCGCGGTCGAGCGCGGAGATCAGCGTGTCGGTCGCGTACGCGAGCTCGAGCCGATCCTCGTAGACCGTCACCTCTTCGCCGGCCCGCCGCCGCGCCGCGATCTCAGGCCCCGGGGTGCCGTGCAGGTCCGGACGGAGCCGCCCGACGCGCCGGACAATGATGTACGCGAGCGAGGGCACCGGGTGGAACGTGCGGACCGCGCTGACCCGCAGGTCGCCCGCGAGCGCCATCTCGTCGCCGGGCCGCATGCCGATCGCCTCGATCGCGAGCGGGTGCCGCTGCAGCCGCGACATCGCCGCGAGGGCCGCGACCACGTCGTCCACGATCTCCGCCGGCATGAAGACGCGGGGCGGCTTCGTCTTGCCGTGCAGCGCCCGGATCCCGAGCAGCGCCGGCAGCCCGCCGACGTGGTCCGCGTGGCCGTGGCTCAGCAGGATCGTGTCGATCCCGCCGAGGGTGCGCAGGGGCGCGCCCGCATCGAACACGATGCCGAGCTCCGGCACGCCGATCGAGGTGTAGACGCCACCAACGGAGATTCCGCGCACCGTGAACGGTCCGGCGGTGACGGTCGTCAGCATGCGCGCATATCGTACTCAAACCGGTTACGATTTCCGCCTCATGGTCGGATACGTCGTACTGGCCGTCATCGGCGCGCTGTTCCTGCTGTCGGTGGTCCTGCCGGTGCCAAGGCGCGTGTGGGCGTTCTCGCTCTACACCGCCAAGTACTTCTGGCTCTGGGTCTTCGACGTCCTCGGCATCCGCAAGCTCGTGCTCGTCGCCACCGGCCGCGGCGACAAGGCGCAGCGGTTGACGCGCCCGGCGCTCCTGCGCATGTGGTGCGAGGACATGGGGCCGACCTTCATCAAGTTCGGGCAGATCATCGCGTCGTCGGCCGGCATGTTCCCGGACCCGTACGTCAAGGAGTTTCAGAAGGTCCTCGACCGCGTCAAGCCGTTCCCCTTCGACGACGTCAAGCGCACCCTGGACGAGGAGCTCGGCGCCGAGAAGGCGGCGCAGCTCGTGAACGTCGAGCCGAAGCAGCTGGCGTCCGCGTCCATCGCGCAGGTCCACACCGCCGAGCTGCGCGACGGCACGAAGGTCGTCATCAAGGTGCAGCGCCCGGGCATCGTGGCCCGCTGCATGGCGGACATGAAGCTGATGCGCATGTCGGCGCGCATGCTCGCGGGCATGCGCAAGAACGTCGAGCTCGCGAACCCCGTCGGCGTCGTCGATGACTTCACGAAGACGCTCGCGGAGGAGCTCGACTTCCGCATGGAGGCGGCGAACCTCGACAAGTTCAACGAGATCATGCGCGAGCTCGGGCACAAGAACATCCGGGCCCCGGTCCCGCACCGCGAGTACATCACGCGCAAGGTGCTCGTGATGGAGCGCTTCAACGGCCTCCGCGTGGACCGCTACGACGAGATCCGGGCCCGCGGCCTCGACGGCGAGGGGCTGCTCGTCGCGGGCCTGCGGGCGTGGTTCCAGTGCGTCGTGTTCTACGGCTTCTTCCACGGCGACGTGCACGCCGGAAATCTCATGCTGCTCGACGACGGCGACATCGGCTTCCTCGACTTCGGCATCGTCGGCCGCTTCGACGACAAGGCGCGCTATCTCGTCACCGACTACATGATCGCGTTCGCGTCCGGTAACTACAAACGGCTCGGCGAGATCATCTGCGAGATGGCGGGCACGCCCGACGGCCTCGACTTCGACGAGTTCGTCAAGGATCTCGGTGAGACGTACAAGCCGCTCCTGACGCTGTCGTTCGCGGAGGTCAACTACGCCGACTTCCTGCCCGGCATCCAGCGCGTCGCCACGCAGCACCGCGTGAAGATGCCGAACGAGTTCATCCTCATCACGAAGCAGCTCTTGTACTTCGATCGCTACGCCAAGGCGCTCGCGCCCAAGCTCAACGTCTTCACGGATCCGCGTCTCGTCCTCGGGATGATGCAGGACATCCAGAAGGCGCGCTCGATGGCGGACGCGAAGGCCAAGGCGCCGCCGGTCAGCGCGTAGCGCGCGGGCGCTGAAGTTACCCGAAGCGCTTGTCGATCTCGGACTCGCGCGGTGTCTTCTCGCGGCGCGAGCCGTCGTCCAGGTAGCGCAGGAACAGGCTCAAGTACTCCGACCGCTCCGCGTCCAGCGAGCGAAACACGAGGCCGACCTGATGCGCGTCGTCCAACGGCGTGCACCACACGATGCGCGCGGGGAGGCGAAGCGCCTCGGACTGCGCGTCGTCCTCGAACACGAGGACCATGTCGACGTCGAGCTCGGTGCCCATCGCGACCGGATCGGCCAGGGTCGCGCACAGGCCGCCGCGGGAGACGTTCTGCGTGCGCCCCGCGATCAGACGGTTGCCCACGCGAAACGTGATCGACGCTTCGTGGGCATACCGCCGGTGTTCGCGCTGGGCCTGGGTCACGTTCGCAAAGCTTGGCGGTCTGCGGATGACCTGGCAAGTTTTGGGTAGGAACGCCGCCTCCTACCTCGCGGGCCAGGCGCCGTCCGTGAGGGCGGCCAGCTCGGCCGCCGCCTCGTCGGCTCGGAGCGCCCAGGCAGGTGCACGGGCGGCCGCGGCCGCCGCGCGGAGCCACGTGAAGTACGTCCGGCTCACGAGCAGGGCCAGGCGGCGGCGGTCGCGGCGGAGGGTGACCCCGATGCCCGAGGCCCGGATCTCGTTCGGGTCGAAGACGAGCCGGTCGAAGTGCCAGGTCGCGCGCACGTCGTACACCAGCATGTGCTTGATGATCGGATCGGGCACGTCGGTCCACGTATCGTCCTGGCCGACGCGCGCGCCGATCCACGGGACGAGCGCGGCGAGTCGCGAGCGCCGCGCGAAGCCGGGGGACGGGTCGTGCTCGATGCCGGCGACGCGATACGCCGCGGCGGTGGCCGCGCGGAGGCTCGGCGCGCGGGTGGCGAGCGCGGCCGCGAGCACGGGATCGACCAGCGCGTCTGGGGGACCGTGCGCCGACGCGGCGCCGTCGCCGTCTTCACCCGCCGATCCGGGCGGCGCGAGCGGTCCGCCGCCCGGGTCGTCGGGGTCGTTGTCGTCGTCGTGATCCTCCTGCCCGATCGGCGCGCGCCCATCGGTCCCCACCGGCGCCGCATCGACGCGCACGGCGAGGAGCGCGAGGAACGCCAGCACTACGAGCACCAGCAGGGTGGCGCGCGGACGCGCCCGGTTGCGCCCCTGCGCGACGGATCGTACGGTGCGAGCGTGCCGGCGACGCTCACCGAGAATGCGCTCGCGGTCCTGCGAGCCCGGTACCTTGCCCGCGAGAACGGCGTCGTCGTGGAGACCCCGGAGCAGATGTTCCGCCGGGTCGCGACGCATGTCGCCTCCGTCGAGCTCGCGCTCGGCTACGCGGCCGACGAGGTGGCGGCGGCGAGCGTGACCTTCGAACGCATGATGGCCGCGCTCGACTTCTTGCCCAACTCGCCGACCCTCATGAACGCCGGCCGGCCCCTCGGCCAGCTCGCGGCGTGCTTCGTCGTCCCCGTCGAGGACTCCACGTCCGGCGTGTTCGAGGCGGTTCGCTGGGCGGCCGAGATCCAGAAGACCGGTGGCGGCACTGGCTTCTCGTTCTCCCGGCTGCGCCCGGCCGGCGATCTCGTCGCGTCCACCGGCGGTAGCGCGTCCGGCCCGGTCGCCCTGATGGCCGTGTTCGACGTGGCCACCGAGGCGATCAAGCAGGGCGGCACCCGGCGCGGCGCCAACATGGGCATGCTGCGCGTCGACCACCCGGACATCCTGGAGTTCATCGCGCAGAAGCTCGACCCGACGAGGATGCGCAACTTCAACCTGTCCGTCGCGGTGACGGACGCGTTCATGGCGGCGGTGGCGGCCGGCGCCAGCTACGACCTCGTCAACCCACGGACCGGGACGGCCGTCGGGCAGCTCGAAGCTCGTCGCGTGCTCGATGCGATCGCGAACGCCGCGTGGGCGATCGGCGATCCGGGCATGGTCTTCATCGACCGCGTCAACGCGTTGCACCCCGCCGCGAACCTCGGCGAGGTCGAGGCGACGAACCCGTGTGGTGAGGTCCCGCTCCTCCCATTCGAGGCCTGCAACCTCGGCAGTATCGACGTGGGTCGCTTCGTGGTGGCGCGCGAGGCCGGCCCCGATTTTGATTGGCCCCGGCTCGCGACGACGATCCACGATGCCGTTCGCTTCCTGGATGACGTCATCGACGCGAACCGCTACCCGCTCCCCGCGATCGAGCGCGCCACCAAGGCCACGCGCAAGATCGGGCTCGGTGTCATGGGCTGGGCCGACGCGCTCGTCGCGTTCGACATCGGCTACGACGAGCCCGCCGCGCTCGTGCTCGCCGATCGCCTCGCCACGTTCCTCGAGGACGAATCCCTGGCGGCGTCCCGGGCCCTCGCCGAGCGCCGCGGGCCATTCCCCGCGTGGGCGGGCTCGCGGTGGGATCTGCAGAACATCGCCCACGGCACCGCCGACCGGCCGCTCCGCAACGCGACGACCACGACCATCGCGCCGACCGGCACCATCAGCATCATCGCCGGCTGCGCGAGCGGCATCGAGCCGATCTACGCGCTCGCGTACCGTCGGAACGTCCTCGACGGCGCCGTGCTCGCCGAGGTCAACCCGGTGTTCCGCCGCGTCGCTCACGCCGGCGGGTTCGCGTCCGACGAGCTGTTCGCTGGCGTGGCGGAGACGGGCGGCGTGCGCGGCCGCGGCGATGTGCCCGCAGACGTGCAGCGCCGGTTCCCGACGGCGCACGAGATCAGCGTCGCAGCACACGTCGGGATGCAGGCCGCGTTTCAGCGCCGCGTCCACGCCGCGGTTAGCAAGACGATCAACCTCCGGCGGGAGGCCACGCCGCTCGATGTCAAAGCTGCGTACGAGCTCGCGTACCAGCTGGGTTGCAAGGGAATCACCGTCTACCGGGACGGCAGCCGCGAGGGCCAGGTCCTCGTCACGGGTGCTCGTACGCTGGCGGCCGTTGCCGCTCCGGGCTGCCCCGAGTGCGGCACGGCGTTGATCGTTCAGAGCGGGTGCCGGTTGTGCCGGCACTGCGGCTGGTCCATCTGCGGGTGAGCTCGACATGCCGCGCGCTAGAGCAAGCGCGAGGCCGGAGCTCGACCACATGATCTCGCCGGGTTAGCGCGAGATTTGTCCGGTGTCCGAACGGCCCCCGGACGCAGTGTCCGGCGTCCGGGCGATCGATCCAATCCGACCGTCCCGATCCGGCCGTCCCGTGCGAGGCGAACGATCTACCGACGGCGACGACGACGAGCCGGGCGCGGCGCGACGGCAGCGGCCTCGAGCTCCTCGAGGTGCTCGAGCATGCTGATCATCGTGTTGCGCGTGGCCGGGTGCGGCTCGTTCGTGATCGCACGACCCAGGCTGATGCGCAGCTCGGCGCGCAGCTCGGACTCGATCAGGCGGTAGGTGCGGAGCGCCTCCTCCGGGTCGTAGTGGTGCAGGTCCGCTTCGCAACCGGTGGCCGCGATCCACACCGCCGCGAGGGCAGCAGCGCGACGGCCGGGCTGGGAAACGCCGAAGTCCTTGACCGACTGGCGGAGGCGCTGGCGAACGAGCGGGACCGGGGGGAGGGCCACCAGACCGTCGTTATCGTCGTCCGGGCGACGGAGGATAGGACGTGTCATTGACTTATCGGTTTCCATTGTCTTTTTGTCCTGGTCTCGCAGGCGTGCGAGCTGTGTTCCCCCGCTCGAACCAGCGCTGCGATGGACCGCGACCTTGCACGATCACTTTCGCAAAAGCGATGAATTTCAGCGAGCAACCCCACGAAAGTTGCGAGCGAAACGTGCGCAATTCCGAACGAACTTCAAACGCGATCCGAGGAGGGTTCAACTGTCTCCAGCGGTATGAGATGCGGATTTCGCACTCGCGTGTGAACGGTGAGCGAACGCCACTAACCCACGGGTCGGGTAGCGGCGGGGAGGCCCTCCAGGCCATCGATCCGCCGGTCCAGAAAATCGCGGACGGTCCAGTCCACCAGGTGCGGGCGTTCGATGGGCGCCGTGTGCGATGCGTTCGCGATCTCCAGCAGCTCCGCCCCCGGGATCGCGGCGGCCATGTCACGGCTGCGGTCCGGCGGCGTGAACCCGTCGCGCCCACCCGCGATGACCAAGACCGGCACTCCTATATGAGGCAGCAGGTCATCCGCGGAGTGCTGGCCTGCGCTCGACAACATGGCCACGAAGAGCCGGGTGTCGATCCGGGCCATGCCTTCGAGGTACGGCATGAAGTCGGCCGGCTCCACGAGCTCGCGCCGGACCTCCAACCGCGTGGCGACCTCGTACGCGAGCCGGGTGGGCAGCACCGCGCGAGTCAGGCGGTTCACGACGCCCGGCACGCGGTGGATCCACTTCTGGATGGTCGGCAGCAGGTCCTCCAGCGCGCCGGCGCCGCGGAACGTCTTGAGCGGGTGCGACGACGCGCCGCACACGAGGACGAGGCCGGCCACGCGCGTGGGATGCCGCCTGTACGTCTCGAGGGCGACCTGGACGCCCATCGAGTGCCCCATGAGGACGACCCGGTCGACTAGGGCATCGTCGAGCACGCTCGCCACGTCGTCCGCGAGGTCGGTGACCCCGACGCGTGTCGGATCGCGCGGCGCGGCCGTCCGGCCATGCCCGCGGTAGTGAAGATGCAGCCCGAACCGAGCGCCGAGGTCCTGGCGGAGGTACCGCCAGACGTAGCCATCGCAGCCGATCCCGTCGCACAACAGGACAGGCGTCAGCGCGCTGCGCTCGCCCCAGCTCTCGTAGAAAATGGGGCTTCCGTCTCCGGCAACCGCGTATCCCCACGCGGTCGCACCTGTGCGAGTGCCCGAGCCTACGTTCAGGCGATCTCTTTCTCGTCTTCCTCGCCGGGGAACTCGTTCACCGAGGGGTACTTCATGATCTCCTTGCGGGCGATCTTCCAGGCCTTTTGAACGATCCACGAGAGCGACCGGTCTTGCCGGGTCGCCTCGTCCTGGATCTCCTTCAGCATGTCCTCGGGAAAGTAGAGAGACTGCTTGCGCTTATCCGATCCGGCCATGGCGCATAAGTTTCGACAACCGCCTACAGACTGTCAAGCCATCCACCCCGGGAAGGCGCGTCACGTGCGACAGTCAGCGCATCTTTGGGGGTTGCCAGGTCTCCCCACCGTCACTAAGCTGTCGCGCCTTTTCGGGAGAGGTCATCCATGAGCACCGCTACCGCTGCTACCGCATCATCGAAGTCCCTCACCAAGAAGGAGTTCAAGAAGTTTCAAGAGCTCCTCGAGGAGAAGCGTCAGGCCGTGCTCGAGCGCGCGCGCCAGATGCTCGCGGTCGAGAACATGAGCCTCGACACGAACGACCTGCCGGACGAGATGGACCTCGCGTCGAGCGAGTACCTCCAATCGTTCGAGTTCCGCCTCCGCGGTCGCGAGAAGAGCCTCCTGTCCAAGCTCGACCTCGCCATCAAGAAGATCGGCGACGGCACGTTCGGGATCTGCGAGATCTGCGAGGAGCCGATCGGCAAGAAGCGCCTCGAGGCGCGGCCGGAGACCACGCTCTGCATCAAGTGCAAAGAGGATCAGGAGCGCGAAGAGCGCACGATGGGCTGAGCCGTACGTCGCCCGTGGCGGCACGCCACCGATGTTGAAAAAAGTGAAGCGAGCTGCGCTGTTAGCTGTTTCGAAAGCAGGCCGCGGATCGGCCGCGCTGTTACCGTTTGCCGATGGTGGATGAACCCGATCGCCGGGGATTCTTGAAGCTCGCGACCTGCGCGGTGGGTGGCGGCGTCGGGTTGGTCGTTCTCGCTCCCGTGATCCGGCTCGTGCTGGATCCGGCGGGTAAGACGACCGTCACCACGCCGACCGATCCGATCGATCTCGGCAACCTGGATCTGATCCCGGTCGGCGGCGACCCGCGCAAGGTCAACATCGTCGCCCCCCTCGTGAAGGATGCGTGGACCGCCGCGCGCGACGTCGTGCTCGGCGCGGCGTGGCTTCGCCGCACCTCGCCCGACAAGATCGAGGCCCTGTCCGCGGTCTGTCCGCACCTCGGCTGCGCGATCGGCTGGGATCTCACGCAGCAGAACTTCATCTGCCCGTGCCACGACAGCCGGTTCTCCGCCGCGGGTGATCCGCTCAGCGGCCCGAGCAAGCGCGGCATGGACCCGTTGCCGATCGCGGTGAAGGACGGGCGCCTGCAACTCGTCTGGAAGCAGTTCAAGGCCGATACCGCGGCGCGCGAGGAAGCGTGATCGACAAGGCCCTGGCGTTCGTTCGCGAGCGCACCGGCATCGGTGAGGGTGAGGCCCGCACGATCGCGGGCGGCCCGTCGTTCGCGTACGTCTTCGGCTGGGTGCTCGTGTTCCTGCTCGTCCTCGAGGCGACGACGGGCGCCGCGCTCGCCGCGTTCTACAGCCCCTCGTCCACCGATGCGTGGGCCTCGGTCGCGTACGTGCAGGACCAGGCCGCCCTCGGCTGGCTCGTGCGCGGGCTTCATCACCACGGCGGCTCGGCGATGGCGATCGTCGCGGGCCTCCACCTGCTCCAGACCGGCCTCTACGGCGCGTACAAGAAGCCGCGCGAGCTGACGTGGTGGCTCGGCGTGATCCTGATGGCGCTGCTCCTCGCGTGGGCCGTCACCGGCTACGTGTTGCGCTGGGATCAGGCGGGCTACTGGGCGAACCGCGTCGAGGTGGGGATCGCGGCCGGGACGCCGGTGATCGGCCAGCAGATCCGCGCCGTCGCGATCGGCGGCAACGACTACGGCAACCTCACGCTGACCCGGTTCTATGCCCTGCACATCGTCGTGCTGCCGGTCCTGATCACGTTCCTCATCGGTGTCCACATCTGGCTCGCGCGCCGGCATGGCACCACGCCGACCGTCGCCCGCGAGACGGCGCCCGCCGAGCCGCGCTGGCCCGGGCAGTCGCTGCGCACCGCGCTCGCGATGGCGGCCACCTTCGCCGCGCTCGCGGCGTACACCGCGAACCAGCACGGCGCGGATCTCGCGGCGCCCGCCGATCCCTCCGCCGCGTACGACGCGCGTCCGCTCTGGTACTTCCGCTGGCTCTTCGAGCTCCGCGTCCTCGCGGGGTCGTGGGAGAAGATCGCGGCGTTGGCGGCGCCGGCGGTCGTCGCGGGGTTCCTGATCGGGATGCCGATCCTCGATCGGTCGCCGAGCCGCGCGCCGAGCACGCGCAAGCCGATCCTCGGCGCGTTCATCGGCCTCCTCGCGCTGATCGCGGGGCTGACGGTCGTCTCGCTCACGAGCGATGCCAACGATGTCGAGCTCGGCAAGCGGCTCGCGACGCTGGAGGATCGTGGTGACAAGGCCCGCGCGCTCGCCGTCGCGAACGGCGTGCCGAGCAGCGGTGGCCTCGACGTCTTCACCACGCCGCCGATGTACCGCGCGCGTGCGCTGTTCGAGCAGCGCTGCAAGGGTTGCCACGACGCCGCGAGCAAGGATCGCAAGGGTCCCATCATCGCGCCCGGGCACGGCAACCGCGCGTGGCTCGGTGGCTTCCTCGCCGCGCCGAGCGGCGACGCGTACTGGGGCCACACGAAGCTCGCGAAGACCGACGCGGCGATGAAGCCCGTCGAGCTGGGGCCGGGGGAGCAGGCGGATCTCGTCGAGCTCCTCTACTCGGAGACTGGCGCGGCCGACGCGAAGACCGACGCCCGCGACCGGGGCAAGGTGACGTTCGACAAGGCGTGCACGGACTGCCACTCGATGGAGGAGGGCACGCCCGGCACGTCCGCGCCGAACCTGTTCGGCCTCGGCAGCCGCGAGCACTACTTCTCGTTCGTCGGTAACCCGAAGTCGCACCTGCACATGGGGCCCGACAGCAGCGAGATGCCGCGCTTCGACAAGGAGCTCACGCTCGCCGAGCGCGACGAGATCGCGGGTTACCTCGTATGGCTGCGTACCGCGACGGCCGCGGACGTGACGGCGCTCGGGCCACTCTAGGGCTAAGCTCGGCCGCACATGCAGTTCGAGTTTCAAGCGATCCTCGAGTCCGGCCACCACGCCGACACGCCGTACCGCAAGCTCACGGCCGACCACGTCTCCACGTTCGAGGCGCGCGGCGAGCGGTTCCTCGCCGTCGAGCCGGCGGCGCTGACGCTGCTCACGCGCGAGGCCATGCGCGACATCGCGCACCTCCTGCGGCCGGGCCACCTCGGCCAGTTGCGGAAGATCCTCGACGATCCCGAAGCCTCGCAGAACGATCGCTTCGTCGCGCTCGAGCTCCTCAAGAACGCGAACATCGCCGCCGGCGGCATCCTCCCGGGCTGCCAGGACACCGGCACTGCCATCGTGATGGGCAAGAAGGGCCAGCTCGTGTTCACCGGCGGCGGCGACGAAGCGGCCATCGCGCGCGGCGTCTTCGACACCTACGAGACCAGCAACCTCCGGTACTCGCAGGTCGCGCCGCTCGACATGTTCGAGGAGACGAACACCGGCAACAACCTGCCCGCGCAGATCGAGATCTACGCGACCGACAGCGACGAGTATCACTTCCTGTTCATGGCCAAGGGCGGCGGCTCGGCGAACAAGTCGCTGCTGTTCCAGGAGACGAAGGCGCTGCTCAACCCGACGGCGCTCGCCGCGTTCCTCGACGCGAAGCTACGCTCCCTCGGCACGGCGGCCTGCCCGCCGTACCACGTGGCGATCGTCATCGGCGGCACGTCCGCCGAGTACGCGCTCAAGACGGCGAAGCTCGCGTCGGCGCGCTACCTCGACGACCTGCCGAGCGAGGGCAACAAGCTCGGCCGCGCGTTCCGCGATCGCGAGTGGGAGCAGCGCGTCCTCGAGATCTCGCGCAACACGGGGATCGGCGCGCAGTTCGGCGGCAAGTACTTCTGCCACGACGCGCGCGTCATTCGCCTGCCGCGTCACGGCGCGAGCTGCCCGGTCGCGATCGCCGTCTCGTGCTCGGCGGATCGCCAGGCCCTCGGGAAGATCACGCGCGAGGGCGTGTTCCTCGAGCAGCTGGAGCACGATCCGGCGCAGTACCTGCCGCTGCCCACGCACGAGGAGCTCGCGGGCGAGGTCGTGAAGATCGACCTGCGCCAGCCGATGAGCGAGATCCGCGCGACGCTCTCGCGCTACCCGATCAAGACGCGGCTCTCGCTGACCGGCCCGCTGATCGTCGCGCGCGACATCGCGCACGCGAAGCTCAAAGAGCGGCTCGACCGCGGCGAGGGGCTGCCGCAGTACCTGAAGGATCACGCCGTCTACTACGCGGGCCCGGCGAAGACGCCGGTGGGCATGGCGTCCGGCTCGTTCGGGCCGACGACGGCCGGCCGCATGGACAGCTACGTCGACGCGTTCCAGGCCGCGGGCGGCAGCCTCGTCATGCTCGCGAAGGGCAACCGCTCGCCGGCGGTGACGGTCGCGTGCAAGGCGCACGGCGGGTTCTACCTCGGCTCGATCGGCGGACCGGCCGCGAAGCTCGCGCAGGACTGCATCAAGAGCGTGTCCGTGCTCGAGTACGCCGAGCTCGGGATGGAGGCGGTGTGGAAGATCGACGTGGTCGACTTCCCGGCGTTCATCGTGGTGGACGACAAGGGCAACGATTTCTTCGCGGGGATCGCGGGCGGCGGCGCGGGGAAGACCGCGCTGCCCGTCGCGAGGTAGTCGACCCTACTGCGCGGGGCAGACCTCGATGCGAACGAGGTCGAAGTCCGCGTTCGCGCCGGTCGCGAGCACGCTCGCCCACTGGTCTTTGCTGGCGCTGGTCAAGACGCCGAGCAGTCCCACGCCGACCTGACCGAGGTGCTTCGAGGCGACCGTGTGCGCGACGGGGTCGATGTCGAGCGTGAACTCGATGAAGTCCGTGCGCCCGAGCCCGGTGATCTGGGAGAGCGGGAACGGCTGGCCGGCGAGATTCTTCGTGAACAGGGTCGCCGTCTGCGTCGCGCCGTCGCTCGCGCGCGCGACGTTCACGAAGACCGGTGAGAACACGTCGGAGCGGGGGCTGTAGCCGACGTTGATGAAGAACTGCGCGGCGTCGCTGCCATCCCCGGCGGCGCGCATGCGCACGTCGACGAGCGTGCGCGTGTCGAAGAGCTGCTTGGGCTGGGTGTCGAGCGGGGCGCCCCCGCTGCGCGCGGTCCAGATCCCCGTGCCGACCTGAGAGGCATTGAACGGCGAGAGATCGCGGAACGCGAAGTCCGGCGTCCCATCGCCGTTGTTGTCCTGCATCGTGGGATCGCCGCTGAAGTCGGCCTGCCAGACCGTTCCGTTGCAGCCGACGGCGGAGCCGGACCCGGACCCGGAGCCACTACCGGAGCCACTACCGGAGCCGCTGCCGGAGCCGCTACCGGAGCCGCTGCCGGAACCGTCGGGCGCCGGTGAGCCGTCGGCGGTGACGCCGTTCCCCTGAGGCTGGAAGCTACAAGCCGCGACGAATACCACCGCCAGCGCGCGGGTCCCCATGTCGGCGAGCGTACTACGGCAGCGTGGGCGGCGAGGACGGCAGATCGCCGTGGAGCTGCGTGTGGCGGATCCGGGCGGTCAGCTCGCGGGCCGCGGCCGCGCTGTCCGCCGCGACGTCGAGGAGCAGCCGGCGGTCGCCGCAGAGCAGCAACAGCTTGCGGGTCGGGCGCGCGAGGTTGCGCCACACCAGCAGCGCGGCCACCGCGAGGCCGATCGCGCCGACGACGATCCCCTCCGTCGCCATCCAGAAGCAGGCGAGCACGCCGAGCCCGAGCCCGCCCGCGCTCCAGCGCTTCTCGAGCCAGGCGACGTCCTTCACGTCGTGAATCGTCGTCGCGACGTTATCGGGCCCCGGGGAGAGCCCGGTCCGCGTGGCGCGCCAGGTGAGCGTGTCGCCGCTGACGTCGAGGGTGGCGGGCTTGCCCTGGGAGACGCCCCTGATCGTCGTCTGCATCGCCCCCTCTTGCCTCGCAGAGGATACCGGGTGGTCGCCCGCTAGTAAAGCGGCGCGCGATCGCGCAAGTTGCACGCCCCATGGCGCACGTCGGCATCGACTTCGGCACCACGAACACGGCGGTCGCGATCGCGGACGACGCGGGCGACGTCAAGCTCGTCCCGCTCGCGGGCGCGCCGCACTGGCGCACCATCCTCTACTTCGAGCCCAACGGGACCGTCACCGCCGGCACGCCGGCGATCGCCCGCTACCTCGAGACCGGCGGCGAGGGCCGGTTGATCCAGTCGATCAAGTCGCACCTCGCGAGCTCGTCGTTCTCGAAGACGCAGATCTTCCAGCGCCGCTGGGTGCTCGAGGACATGATCGCAGCGTTCCTGCGGCAGGTTCGCGCGGCCGCGCCGATCGATCTCGGGACCCGCTGCGTGATCGGACGGCCGGTGCGCTACTGGGGCGCCGAGGATGCGGCCGATGACGCGCGCGCCGTCGGTCGCATGCGCACGGCGCTCGCGAGCGCGGGCTTCGACGAGGTCCACTTCGAGTACGAGCCGGTGGGCGCCGCCGCGCGCTACGCCGCCCGCCTCGACCACGACGAGCTGCTGGTCGTCGCCGACTTCGGCGGCGGTACGACGGACTTCACGGTCGTGCGGGTCGGCCCGGGGTTTCCTTCGGGCCAGGTCCTCGCGACCGGCGGCATCGGCGTCTCCGGCGACGCGTTCGACGCGCGCGTGATCGACGCGGTCATCGCGCCCGCGTTCGGCCGCGGCACCCGCTACACGACGAACGAGATGGGCGCGGAGGCGCCGGTCCCCGCGTGGCTCTACGGCAACCTGCGGCGCTGGCACCTGCTGTCGTTCTTGCGCGAAGCCACCACGCTGGCGTTGCTCGAGCGCGTCTCGCAGGGGGCCAAGGAGCCCGTGAAGTTCGAACGGCTCGTGCGCGTCGTCGACGAAGATCTCGGCATGCCGCTGCACCGCGCCGTGGAGGGCGCCAAGGTCGCGCTCACGGCCGCCGTCGGTACGGACGTGACCCTCGAGGCGCTCGATCTGTTGCTACCGGTGACGCGCGCTGGCTTCGACGAATGGATCGCCGAGGACCTCGCCGCCATCGACCGGGTGCTCGACGACGTGCTCGCGCGCGCCGGCATCCCCGCGTCGGCCGTCGACCGCGTGTTCGCCACGGGTGGCAGCTCGCTCGTCCCGGCCGTGCGGGCGCGACTCGCGGCGCGGTTCGGCGGCGAGCACGTCATCGGCGGCGAGGAGCTGACGTCGGTCGCGTGGGGCCTCGCGGCGCGCGCGCGTCAGATCGCGGCGACCGGCGCGCCCGCCGCGGCGGGCTGAGCGGCGACGTCGCGGCGCGCTACGCGGGCGGTCGGGCCGGGTGGCAAGCGAGCGTCGCGCCGTCGTCGGGGCCGGTCTCGCACGTGCCGGTCCGCGTCTGGTCGCCGTGCGTGACGGTGCAGGCGTCGCCGGCCTTCGCGCGATTGCACGCGGCGACCGCCTCGGGCGGCGGGCCCGGCGGGTGCTCGGGCCGACAGGCGAGGGCGGTCGTCTCGGGGGCGGCCTCGCACGTGCCGGTCATCGTGTGGCCGTCGTGCGTGACGCTGCACGTCGCGCCCGGCGCGGCGCTGGTGCACGCTTCGAACGCCTCCGGCGGCGGCTCGGGGTGGCCGCCGGGCTCGCCGCCGCCGTGGTCGGCGTACGCGATCGCGAGCGGGAGGAGCGGGGAGAGCAGGGCGAGGACGAGGGTCTTTTGCATGCTTCGTTGTGCCCGCCGGCTGATGCAGCGCGGTGACGACGCGGTCTCGGGATGTGTCGGGGCGGGGCGCCCCGCGAAGACGCCGGCTCAGAGACCGCGGATAAATCGCGTCTCTGTCGATCGGCTTGTCGGCTCCGCCGCCGGCGCCTGTCCCGCGAAGACGCCGGCTCAGTCGACGAACAGCGCCGTGACGAGGCCGACGTCCGCGCGCGCCGTGAACGCGGGCTTGCGGTCCTCGATCGCACAGCACTGCGCCGTGCGGAACGGGCGGACCGCGGGGACCCCGAGCAGGTGCGCGGTCAACGTGGAGATCGACGGCTCGTGCCCGCAGACGAGCACGCTCTCCCCGGCGGCGATGATCGCGCGCGCGGCGACCTCGGGCTGCGCGGCGGGCTCGAGGCAGCGGAGCGTGGTGACGACGCCGAGGTAGTCGAGCGCGGCCGCGAGGAGCTCGGCCGTCTGCACGGCGCGTGGCAGGGGCGAGGACAGGATGCAGTCCGGCTCGACCTTCTGCTCGCGCAGGAGCCGCGCGAGCGTACGCACGAGCTCGCGACCCCGCGGCGACAGCCAGCGATCGCGATCGCTGCCGGCCTCGTCCTCGGGGACGGCGTCGCCGTGGCGGCACAAGTAGATGCGCATCGCGAGGAGCCTACTCTACGGCGTGGGCGTGGGCGCAGTTACGGGCCCGTCGGTGGCCGGCGGCTCGTCGCCGGGCGCGCCGGAGCCGGCCCCGCTGCCGGCGGTCTCGGGCGGGAGCGCGGGGCCCTGCTTGCACAGCGGCGCCGCCGTTGGCGAGAGCGCGTCGAGCGCCATGCCGGGCTTGTCCTCGAGCTTGCCGGTCTCGCGGCCGGTGCCGGCGTCCCACAGGCGGATGTTGCCGTCCCCGTCCTCGTACGCGAGCGTGGTCGCGTCCAGCCAGCGCGTGGCGAAGCGGCTCTTCGCGGTGAGCACGTGCTTGAGCGCGCCCTTGCCGTCGGCGACGTACAGCGACGCGGCGACGTCCTTGGCGCACGCGTCGACGGCGGTGGCGAACGCGACGTGCGCCTTGTCCGGCGCGACCGCGATCGTCTGCGCCTGGGCCTGGCCGCTCTCGGGGATGGTGATCGCGGCGTTGCCGAGCATCAGGGTCGCCACGGTCGCGCTCGCGTCCGCCGCGGCGGCGTCGCGCACGCTCCGCCCCTCGTCCACGGTGACGGCGACCCGGGGCACCGGCGCCGCGCCCGCGATCGGCGCGAGCTTGCCGCCGCTCGCGTCGACGGACGCCACCGTCACGGGCCCGAGGCCCCAGCGGCCGGCCGCGGGCGCGCTCGTGGCGACGAGCTGATCGCCGGCCGCGTAACCGATGCCGATCTCCCGGGCCGCGGGCAAGGCCGCGCGCTTGCCGATCGGCTTCCACGCCTTCGCGTCGTAGACCGCGATCCAGGCGCGCTCGAACGTCGGCGGCGCATCGGCGGGCGCGGGCGGCTTCGGCCGGTCGATCTTGTCGAAGCCGAGGACCGCGACCTCGCCGCCGCCGGCCGCGCGCACGAAGCCGGCGACCTCGTGATCCGTGTGCGTCAGGCGGAAGTAGCGCTTCGACTCGCGATCGAACGCGTACAGCTCGCCGCGCGTGGCCGAGGCCTGCGCCCCGAGGGCACCCGGCCAACGGAACGGGCTGCGCCGCGCCACGACCCACACGCCGCTCGTCACCCTGGCCCCGTACGCATCGCTGATCTTCGCGGCGAGCGCGACCACGGCCTGGCCGTGCGGGGTGGCGCGGAAGTCCGCGAGGTCGGGCGTGTCGAGGCTCGCGCCGAAGCGGTAGTAGTCGGCCGCGAGCGCGGCCACGATGTGATCGACGGCCGACGCGGGCTCGCCGGTTTGCGCGAGGGCCGTCGCGAGGAGCCAGTGCGCGTCGAGCTCGAGCGGATCCTTCGCGAGCGCGGCCTCACAGTTCGTGCGCACCGCCGCCCAGTCGCGCGTCTTGGCGTTGTACGCGGCCACGGCCTTGCCGAACGCGATGGCGCCGTCGCCGTAGAGATAGTTCATCCTCGACGGGCGGTCGACGCCGAGCACCGGCATCGCGAGGGGCGCGACGGAGGGCTTCGAGGCCGCCGTGCCCGCGTCCTCTTTCGCGCTCGGTGAGGCCGCCTTACTACCGCAAGCGGCCACGAGGGCGCCGCACAGCGCCAGGCGTGTTAAAGCTTTGAGCACAAACGTAAGGATGCCATGAACACCAAGACTTTCGCGTTCGTCGCCCTCGCTGGTTTCGTCGCGCTCTCGGGCGCCTGCCACCACGACGCGGCCAAGCCCGTCGGCCCGACCTCCACGACCGGTGAGGCCACGCCGCCGCCCGCGGACACCACGACGAAGTCGCCGCCGGCGATCACGGCGGATCAAAAAGTCAGCCCGGGCATCTCGATCTCCGGCGACATCGCGACGATGTGCGGCATCAAGCCGCTCGCGAACGTCAACCCGACGTTCGACTACGACAAGGACGAGCTGACGTCCGACGATCGCAACATCCTCCAGCAGCTCGCGACCTGCATGATGACGGGGCCGCTCAAGGACAAGGCTGTCGCGCTCATCGGCCGCGCGGATCCGCGGGGCACGGAGGAGTACAACCTCGGCCTCGGCAGCAAGCGCGCGTCGTCGGTCGGCTCGTTCCTCTCGCACCTCGGCGTGCAGGCGCCGCAGCTCGCGGTGACCACGCGTGGCGCGCTCGACGCGACCGGCACGGACGAGGCGGGCTACAAGACGGACCGGCGCGTCGACGTGCAGCTCAAGGCCGGCGGCTGAGCTAGGAAGCTGCTAGCCTGCCGCCGTGGCACTCGAGCACGTCGCGCAAGGCCAGACCCGGTTCTTCACGCCGGGTGTCGCCCCCGATCCGCGCGGGATCCTTCTCGGGCGCTCCTGCCTGATGACGTTCCCGACGCTCGAGGGCGCGGTGAGCTGGCTGCGGCTCTACTCGTCCGAGGCGTCGCTCGACGAGCTGATATCCGGGCTCACGTTGACGAAGTGCCGCACGGCGCTCGGCAGCCGCGAGATCGTCGTCCAGATCCCCGCGGTCTCGTCGTACGCGGCGGACCGCGCGGCGCGGCTGTGCCGGCTCGTCGGCGGCGCGATCTACACGGGCACGTCCAAGCACTTCGTGAAGTTCCGCGACGACCGGTCGCCGTACGGCTACGACGCCGTGGACATCGGCGCGATGCCCGCGAACACCGAGTTCATGGTGCATGGCGACGAGTTCGCGCAGGGCTACGTGCGCGAGGGCGACCTGCCGTTCGCGCGGCTCCTCTTCCGGCTCTCGATCCGCAAGCAGCCCGGCGCGCAGAACCTCGGCCCCGAGGATCGCAACGAGCTCTACCTCGCCGTCGCGCACGGGCTCGCGGACGGCATCATTCGCTACCTGTGGCGCAACCGCGTCGAGGCGGAGGCGGGCCTGTTCAACCCGCGCTCGTCGTCGGCGTTCGACGACCACGCGCGCGAGCGGGGCTACATGTGGATCCGCGCGCACGGGCTGCCCGAGCGCATCCTGCAGCTGTTCCTCGGGACGCCGGGCATCGACGTGTTCCGCGCGGTCGGGACGAGCGCGGCCGTGGCCGTGGGGTACGCGCACCCGATCGATCTGGCGTCGTGCGCATCCGTGTTCCCGGCGGATACCTTCCACGTGTTCTGGCCGAACGATCGCGTGGACGTGCTGCCGGGGCCGCTCGCGCTCAGCAACATCGGCGACCTGACGCGCGTGGATCTCGCGATGGAGCGCGCGAACGCGACGAACCCGCTCGCGGGTGGCCCACCCGACCCGATCGGCGTGCCGCTCAAGCTCGCGGCTGCGATGGGCCCGCCGCGGCGCGTGGTGGCCACGCTGATCGAGACGAAGCACGCATCGCGGCTCAAGAGGATCTTGTTCGCGCTGCCGCCGGTGAGCCTGCGCGGCCATCGCGTCGCCGTCACGGACCGCGGCATCCTCGTCATCGCCGCGGAGAACCTCGACGTCATCCCGCTCGGGCAGCTCCTGTGCGAGCTCGCGCCGGGGTTGCTCGTGCCGCTCGGCATGGACGTCGTGCCGCGCGTCTCGCCGGACGTGCTCGCGCGCGCGCTCGGCCACACCGGCGGGCTCGTCACGGTGTTCACCGCGGACGCCGTGCCGTTCCAGGTCGGCGACGCCGCGTTCGCGACGCTCGAGCGCCGCTCGCTCGCGAAGATGGATGTCGAGCGCGCCGAGGCCACCGACTTTACGGCGGACACGACGGAGGACGCCGAGGTCGTGAACGACGCCGTCGGCCGCTTCGCGCTGTGGGGCTTCCCCGACGCGCCCGATCGCAAGGCGCTGCCGCCGGGCTCGACCGGCACGAAGTGAGCCGGGACTCGTAGCGATGGCGCGCCCGCACGTCCGCGACTTCTTGACGTCGTTCGTGAGGCCCCTCGTCATGGGCGGGCCGCTGCACGTCGGCGCGCCGATCCCGCAGTCGGACCTCGATCGCTGGGACGGCGAGCTGCCGCACGCGACCGAGGAGCTGATGGCGGTCGACGAGGCGCGCGCGGCCGTGCTGTCGACGCTCGTGTGCCGCGTGCCTTCGATCATCCTCGAGGCCGATGACCTCGCCCTCGCGGCGGGGTTGCATAACGCGCTGTTCCTGGTGCATCCGCGCGCGGAGCTGTGGTCGGTGTCCGAGCGCCAGCGCCGCCGCATCATCGACACGGCGCTCGCGATGGTGAGCCAGCCGCTCTCCCGCGATCGCACGCGGGTGCTGGCGCGCCACGCGCTGCTGCACAACCTGTTCAAGGTCCGGCGCAGCGACATCTTGCTCACGTGGTGGACGGGTCGCGCGCGGTTCCAGGGCCAGACGCCGCCGGCGCGGCTCACGTCGTGGAAGGCCGTGCGGCGCGTGCGCGAGGACGTGACGATCGTCGGGTTCGACGATCTGATCGGCGCGAGCGTGCCGGAGACGAGCTCGATCACGCCGACGCTGCTGCGCCGGTCTCCGCTGACGCAGCTGCTCGACAACCACCCGGGCGCGCCGCCGCTGCACTGGGAGGACGCGGTGTTCGTGCTGCGCGACGCGGAGCTCGCGCGCGCGGTGGCGTACCGGCTCGTGCCCGACGCCGCGCCGCGCGACATGATCGCGGGTCCGGCGCGGCTCGCCGGCGCGTTCGAGCAGATGCTCGAGCGGGCGCCGGCCGAGGGCGACGTGCGCGCGGTGGCGGCGTTCCTGGTGCACCTGAACGCGCTGTTCTGTCTCGGCGAGATGGGCCTGCGCGAGCCGGCGGCGAAGAGCCCGCTGCTGGCGGCCGTGCTCGGCCCCGACAGCGCCTCGCAGCGGCCGCGCGGGTTAGCGACGCTGTTCGCGTTGCCGGCGGCCCTGGCCGCGGTGGACCGGCGGCTCTCGATCCCGCCCGGCGTCGAGGCGATGCCGGCGCTGGCGAACCGCTGGATGGCCCATCGCGCCCAGGCGCGTGACCTGCTCGGCGAGGCGCAAGTCGAGGCCCTGGCGCAACGGCTCAAGCGGCACCTGCGGCCCTCGCCGGCGGACCCGACGGCAGCCGTGACGCTGCCGGGTCCCCCGCCCCCCGGCTGATGCGTTGCTTACCGCAAAGCCGCTGAGGTAGAGGAGATCAGAGGAGCCGAGAGGGAGATGGTTGCCGCAGCCGGACAGCTGAGCGGCAGCGGCGGGTCCCGCCGCGGTCGGCTACCAACCCCGCCCGGTCTGCTCCTCTGGTCTCCGCAGCTTTGCCGTTAGCAGCGCGCGCACCGTTCCGCGGCTCGAGCGCTAGTGGCCCTTGCGGTCCTCGATCGCGTCGCGGATGTCCTTCTCCGCCTTGCGGATGTGGTCGAGCGCGCGGCGGCGCAGGCCCTTGGAGAACTTGTCGTCCTCCTTCTGCTCGATGTCCGCGGCGGCGCCGTGGAGGATGTCCATCGCCTTGCGCAGGCGATCGCGATGGCCGACGGCCACGTCGACCGGCGGGTGCTCGCTCAGCTGCTTGCCGTCGTCGATCGCGGCCGTCTTGATCTCGCCGATCGCGGCATCGATCTCGCGGATCGCGCGGTTCTCGTCGTACTTGACGTCCGCGCGCGCCGGCTTCTCGAGCCAGCCGCGCGCCGCGCGCAGATCGCTCAGCGCGTGCAGATACGCGGGGTGGGCCTGCTCGACGATGACGACAGGCGGCTGGCCGTTCGGACCGTTCGGGCGGCCCGCGTCCTCGATGCCCTCGTGAATGAAGCGCGCGGCCTCGCCGATGTGCTGCACGGCGCGGTTCTTGAGGCCGTTCGCGAACGCGTTGTCCTCCTCCTGGTTGACGTCCGCGCGCGCCTTCTCGACGAGCTCGAGAGCGCGGTGGAGGCGATCGCCCCAGACCATGCCGACGTCGACGGCGGGGTGCTCCTCGAGCGGCTTGCCGTCGTCTACCGAGGCGCGCTTGATCTCGCTGATCGCGGCATCGATCTCGTGAATCGCGACGTTCTCGTCCCACTTCACGACCGCGCCGGCGGGGCGAGCGAGGTACGAGCGCGCGACGCGCAGGTCGGTCAGCGCGTGCAGGTACGCGGGGTGCGAGGCGGGCGGCGCGGTCACGACGACCGGGGCCGGCGCGGGGGCGGGCGCGGGCCCGGTGGTGACGACGGCCTGGCCGTGGCACGCGGCGAGCGAGGCGGCGAGCACGCTGGAAACGAAGAAGCGCTGGAACATGTGTGTCTACCCTCTGGAAGTTAGGCCTCCGGCCATTGCACGAGCCACGCCGACCTCGACCGCGGTTTTCGTCGCGCTGGCGCAGGTCGCCGTGCGTTCCGCTGGGGCTCGGGGTGAAATGCCCGAGGCAGGACCAGAGGCCGCGGCGGTTTTCGGGTAAGGTCCGCGACAGCCATGGTCGCGACTCCTCCGCAGTCACCGCGCAGCTTTGCCGTCGACGTCGCGCGCGTGTCGGCCTCGTTCCAGGAGCTCGCGCGCCAGATGGGCGCGCAGTTCCTCGACAAGCAAGAGATCATCCGGCTGATGACGGTGTCGGCGATCGCCGGCGAGCACATGGTGATCGTCGGTCCGCCGGGAACGGCGAAGTCGGCGATGATCGACATGTTCGCGAAGCTCATCGACGCGCGCTACTTCGAGTACCTGCTCACGCGCTTCACCGAGCCGAACGAGCTGTTCGGCCCCGTGGACATCGCGGCGTTCCGCGACGGCCGCTACACGCGCCGGATCGAGAACATGCTGCCGACGGCGGAGATCGTCTTCCTCGACGAGATCTTCAAGTCGAACTCCGCGATCTTGAACTCGCTGCTCCACGTCATCAACGAGCGCAAGTTCCAGAACGGTCCGGACGTGCTGCCGGTGCCGCTCATCTCGCTGTTCGCGGCGAGCAACGAGGTCCCCAACGACGACAACCTGTCGGCGATGTTCGACCGGTTCCTCGTGCGCGTCCTGTCCGACAACCTGGACAGCTATCACTTCCACGAGCTCATGAAGAAGGGCATCGCCCTCGAGCTCCGCAAGATGACGGGGCGCCCCGAGGGCAACGTCGCCGTCGTGCGCTCGCAGTCGGACATCAAGCCCGTCATCTCGGCGCGGGACCTGCGCGCGGTGCAGGCGAACTTCGACAAGTTCATGGTGTTTCCGGAAGAGTTCCTCACGAAGTACAAGGGGCTCGTCTTCCAGATCCGCAGCGAGGGCATCTCGGTGTCCGATCGCCGCGCGGTCAAGCTGTTGAAGCTGTTCGCGGCGAGCGCCGTGTTCGACGGCCGCACGCGCGTCCACGACGGCGACTTCTTCGTGCTCCGCCACATCTGGAACAACCTGGACCAGATCGAGCTCCTCGAGGAGATCGTGAACCCGGTCGTCGACGCGTATTACCGCGAGCATCCGGAAGAGCGGCGCTTCATCGGACCGTCCGCGAGCCTCGACGATCTGCTCACCGAGCTCGGGCTCATCCGCGAGCTCTTGACGAGCGGCACGGAGCTCTCCGACATCCAGCTGTTCAGCCAGCTCAAGAACCTCAACGAGATCAAGGTCGCGCTGGCGTCGCTGCCGGGCGAGGCGGCCGCGCGGATGATCCGCGAGGTCGACCAGCTGCTCGAGACCGTGTTCGCGTCGTCGAAGTTCGGCCTTTGACGCGGGGCGCCCGCGGGGCGCGGTGGGGGAGTCGCCATGACCGAGCCGACCGCCACGGAGTACGAGGCCGCGCTGCACCGGTCGGCGAAGCGCCGCGCTCTGCTCGTCTACGGCACCTGCGGGCTCGTGCTCGCCGGCGTCCTCGGCGCGATCGCACACGCCTGGATCGCGCACGCGGCGGAGGTGTACGAGGCGAGCCATCCGGGCGGGCGGCTCCGCTACGAGCTGACGACGGAGGAGAAGACCGAGCTCGCTCATGCCGTTGCGGCGGCCAGGTCGCAGCTCATCCTTCTCGACGCCGGCTGGCGTCCCGCGATCGACGCGGTCGATCCGACGGCGGTGGGCGACGGCGGTGCGTGCACGAACCTCGCGTTCGCGCGGATGGCGCTGCTCGGGACCCCGCAGGGCAGCGAGTGGGGCAACTGGGAGATCGGCGAGGCGCCGCTGCCCGACTCCGAGGCGACAGGGTCCTCGCTCACGCGCACGCCGTTCCCGCTGACGTTCGTCGGACCACGAGGGGCGCGGCCCGCCGTGAGCCCCGAGGCGCGCGTGCTGATCGCCCGTCTCGAGCAGCGCGCCGCGCTCGAGACGGTCGCCTTCTCGGCGCGCATGCGGGCCGTCACGGCGGAGCTGCCGGCCGCCCTCGAGACGACCGACGTGCTGGTCCAGATCGTCGAGCTCGTGCCGCCGGTGCACACCGGTCCGAAGTCCTTCACGATCGGGACGGTGACGGCGCATGTCTGGGCCTACGATCACGCGCGGCGCGCGGTCGTCTGCGCCGGCGTCGTGCACGCCGAGAGCACCGACGAGGTGCACATGGGGAAGACGAACCTCGCGGGCGACCTGCTGACGAACCTCGTCCGCGCGGTGCCGCTCCGGCTGCATCCGGTCGCGGTGGCGGAGAGCGCGGGGGTGGCTCCGCCGATCGCCGCCGACGGCGTCCTCGAGGTCACGGCCCCCGCCTCCGGGACGCGCTCGCGGATGACGCGCGGCCGCGTGCGCAACGGCATCGGGGCCGAGCCGCTGCAGCTCGAGCTCGGCAGCGCAGACCTCGCGGACTGCGCGGGAAACAACGCGGGCCCGATCGCAGGCGCGCGCGTCGACGCCCCGCTACCCGCCGGTCCGGGCGGGACGTTCTACGACGGCGCGCCGTTCGGCGTGGCGGTGGGGCTCGACGGCGCGCTGATGTCCGCGACGTACGCCGACGTCACGGTCTCGACCCCGGTGATCGTCGCCGGGGGCCACGTGAAGGGAACGGTCGACCTCGGGCTCTACGGTCGGGGCGCGTACGACGCGATCGTGTGCCCGGACGTCACGGCGGCGGCGGTGCACGCGCTCCCGAAGACGGCTCCCGTTCAGCCGCTGGCCGGCGCCTTCGCGGGCACGCCGTTCGCGGTGAGATCGGCGATCGCCGTGCTCGACGTCCAGAGCCCCACGACGACGAACCTCGGCTACATTGACCTGTTCGCGACGGCCGGCGTGACCTGCGCGAACCGCGACGCGGCGCGCGGGGCCTCGCTCCGCCTGACCGACGTCGGCGGCGCGGGGACCGAGCGGCATCGGTCGGGCGTTCCGCAGCCCGCCATCGCGGGAGGCCGGCGCGCGCCGGGGGCCGAGGCGACGCTGTTCGGCCTCGGTCAGGTCTGGATCCAGCTCGACGCGTTCGTCGCCGAGCCGGGCAAGACCCTGGCGGGTCGGGCCGTCATCGCCGGGCCGGGTGGCGCGCTCGGTGGCACGTTCCACGCGACGATCTGCCCGTAGACGCTCCTAGACGCGGCGTCGCGGCCCGGGGTCGCGGCGCAGCAGGAAGAAGAACGGCTGCGGCTCGCCGCGGAGATCCATGAGGCCCAGCACCGTGTCGTCATCGACGAGGCGGAAGACGTCGCAGATCGGGAGGCGGTCGTAGATCATCGTGGCCGTGGCGAGGCCGCGGTACTGCGTCATCCGAAGCCGCGCGCCGGGCGAGCGGGCCCGCGCGAGCCACCCGACACGCCGGAACAAGGCGCCGATCGCGGCATGGTTCAGCGCGCCGGCCGCGCGCGCGACGAGCTGCATCGGCACGTACCGCGGATCGATGGGATAGATCGCGCCATGCGCGTCGGCGAACAGCAGCGGCTGGACGTCCTCGGCGCTCGCGAAGGCCTTGCCGTACCAGCCGAAGCGCTCGAGCAAGCCGTCCAGGCGATGGCCCGTCGGCACGCCCTCGCCCCGCCAGCGCCCGAGCATCCTCTCGACGCTGACCGCCGGCAGCGAGTCGAAGGTCGCGAGCGCCGCGGCCGTGGTGGAGCCCGCGAAGAACACGCTCAGCGCACCGTCAGGACGGCGCGGACCTCGCCGTCCCCGAGCCTCGGCGCCGCGCACACCTCGGTGCGCCGCGGGCGACCGAACGGTTGACCGACAGCGGCGTTCACGCCCCCGCTCTATAGCATCGACTCGTCGCCGCGGTCCGCCGGCGGACGCGGCGCGCGGCGAGCGGACCGTGCTACACGGCGGCGGTGCAGTCGCCTTCATCCCAGGACCCGCCGGAGCGCCGGCTCGGCATGCTCGGACCCGCCACGACGACCGATCCGTTTCCCGGACCAACGGGCTCGGCGGTTGGCCGCAACCCCGACTACGGGGTCGACGGCTGGGCCTACGTCGTCGGCCTCCTCGGCGGAGGCGTGACCGGCCTGGCGATCGGCGCCGCGCTCCTCGCCCTGGTCACCCCGTCACGGGCCCGCGTGCTCGGCCTCGCGCTGTCAGGGGTGGGCATCGTGGCGCTCGTCCCCGGGCTGCTCGGGCTCCTCTACGTCCGGGTCGGTAAGTTTCGCCATCGCGACCGACTCCTGGCGCGCGTCGCCTGGCGCGGCGACGAGCGCTCCCTCGATGTCGGGACGGGCGGTGGCCTCCTGCTCGTGGGCGCGGCCAAGCGCAGTCCGACGGGCACCGCCTTCGGTGTCGACATCTGGGCGACCGAAGATCTCTCCAACAACACGTATGCGCGCGCGGTGCGCAACGTGGAGCTCGAGGGTGTCCGCGACCGCGTCGAGATCCGGAGCGAGGACGCGCGCGCGCTGTCGTTGCCCGCGGACAGCATCGACGTCGTGGTGTCGATGCTGTGCATTCACAACATTCCGGCGCGCGAGGGCCAGGACCAGGCGCTCCGCGAGATGGTGCGCGTCTGCAAGCCGGGCGGCTCCATCATCGTGTCCGACCTCGCCCATACCGAGCGCTACGCGGTCGTCCTCCGCGCGCTCGGGTTGACGGTGACGGTGTCCGGTCCCTACCTCGACACGTTTCCTCCGCAGCGCATCCTCGTCGCGAGCAAGCGCCCGGCCTGATCCGGGGCTGTCCGTTCAGTCGAGGCCGCGCTGGATCCAGGGCGCGTCGTCCCCCTCGTGCTCGTAGCGCGAGGGCGGACGAGCCGGCTCGGCGAAGTAGCGCAGGAGGGCGCGACCCTCCGGCCAGGGGCCGTAGCCGGAGTCGCGGTTGATGTGGCCGGCGGCATGGAGGACGGTGAGCTCCGCGCCCCACTCGCGCGCGAGCCGCGCCGAATACGAGAGCGACGCGTACGGGTCGTCGTCGGAGGCGACCACGAGCGAGGGGAACGGCAGCGGCGACCGGGGCACCGGCGCGAAGCTCGTGAGCACGGGCGCGGCGTCGACGCGGTCGAGATCGGGCGGGGCGACGAGCAGCGCGCCGCGAATGCCGGCCGGCGCGCGCGCGGCCCAGCGCGCCACTGCGATGCAGCCCAGCGAGTGGGCGAGCACGATCGGCGGCTCGGGTGCGTCCCGGATCGCTCGATCGAGCGCGGCGAGCCACTCGGCTGGACGCGGGTTGAACCAATCCGGCACGTCGAGGCGCGACACGCGCGGCAGCTCGGGTTGCCACTGGCTCTGCCAGTGCTCGGCGCTGGAGCCGCCCCAGCCGGGAACGATCAAATACGAAGTCATGGCGGACCTGCGGAAAGGGGATTCCCTTTGATTGGATGAATGTCTAATATAACGGATATGGTGTCAACCCCTCGCGTCGCAAGTGCCCCGCTTCGTGGAAAGACCCGACCGCGGCGCGTCGCGATCGTCGGGGGGCTGACGCGCGCGGCCGACCTGTGGACCCGCGCGGGGCGGGCGCTCGGCGTCGAGCTCGAGCACCACGCGGGGCGCGCGCAGGGCCGCGGGGCCGAGGAGATCGGAGCCGCCGTCCGCCGCGCCGACGTCGTCGTCATCATCACGGATCCGAACAGCCACGGCGGGGTCGCGGCCGCCCGCGCGCCGCCATCGCCGCGACGCGCCCGCACCTCTTCGTCGAGCGGCTGCGCCCCGATGGCCTCGCCGCCGTCCTCGCGGACGCCCTCGCCCTCGCGCGTACGGCGGCGGTGTGATGCGGCCCGCGCTCCGCGTCGAGGACACCGATCCGGAGCTCCAGACGCTCGAGGACGAGCTCGCCCTCGGCGAGCAATACCTCGAGTCGATCTTGGTCCTCGCGGATGGCGAGGCCGCGCGCGCGTTCGTCGCGATGCGCACGCAGGCCGAGCGCTTCTCGGCGTCGGGCTTCACCGCGCTGCACCGCTGGGCGCCGATCTTCGCCCTCCGCGGCTATCGCCACACCGTGACGTTGCAGGCCGTCTTCGATCTGGGACGCGCGCGGCTCGTCGATGGCCCGACCGCGGCGGAGCTCCGCCCGTACTGGGAGCGCGTGCACCTCCTCGGACACCTGACGGTCCTCGCCGCCGCCGCCGAGCCGGCGGACTGGCTCGCGGAGATGGCGCAGACGTTCGCGTGGCGCGCGTGGACGCCGTCGTTCCCGCTCGTGCGCGAGCGCATCTTGCGGCTCGCGGTCCGCGGCGGGTGGGCGAGCGCCCGCTTCGGGCTCGGCGTGGTCGCGCCCTATCTGCAGCGGCTCGCGACGGGCCAGCCGTTGCACGCGTTCGATGCCGCGCTCGGGCTCGTGTCGATCGCGACGGTGCACGCGGCCGAGCGTCGCGCGATCGGCGGCGAGCTCGCGGCGATCCTGCGCGCGCGCGAGTCCGCCGGCCGCGATCCGGTCCATCGCCAGGTGTTCGCCGCGCTCGCGCGCTCCACGCGCCTCGCGCTCGAGCAGCCGGACGACGCCCAGCGCATCGTGCTCGGCCGCGTGCACCGCGGCGGGCTCGCGCGAGCGGTCGACTCTGATGACGACGCCGCCGAGCTCGACGCCAGCGGCTACTACCCCGCGATCCTGGCGATGGCCGGCCTCGCCCCGGCCTCGGCCGCGTCACTCTTCCCGGTCGAGGCCGAGGCCCCCGCGCCGCCGTGGGCTCCGGAACGCGCGGCCGAAACCGTGGCGCGCACCCGCGTCGCGCCGCCCCGCGCGGCCCCCCGCTGGACGAACTAAGCAATTATTACGAGTGCTTACCGAAGGTAGTAAAGCCTCCGAGACGCGCCGCGGCATTCACTCGACCCGGTCGGTCTTCTCGACTAGGTTTCGACCACGTGCAGGACTTCGATGCGATCGTCGTGGGTGGGGGGCCGGCCGGAAGCACGGCGGCTCGACATCTGACCAAGGCCGGCCAGCGCGTGGTGGTGCTCGATCGCGAGCCGTTCCCGCGCGTGAAGCTCTGCGCCGGGTGGCTCTCCGAGCCGATCTGGGAGGCGCTGGAGCTCGCGCCGACGGACTACCCGCGCGGCCTGTGGACGTGGGACCGCTGCCACGTCTCGTACAAGGGCCTCTCCACGTCGGTCGACGTGCGCGGCCACTTCATCCGCCGCGTCGAGTTCGATGACTTTCTCCTCGCCCGCAGCGGCGCCGAGGTCATCCAGCACGCGGTGAAGGCCATCGTGCCCGAGCGCGGCCACTGGATCATCGACGACAAGTTCCGCGCGCCGTACCTCGTCGGGGCGGGCGGCACGCACTGCCCGGTGGCGCGCATCCTCCAGCCGACGCGCACCGAGCGCGCGGTCGGCTGCCAGGAGCTCGAGTTCGAAGCGGGCGCGGCCGAGGTCGCGGCCTCGCGCATCGGCAAGGACGGCGAGCCCGAGCTGCTGCTGCACGACGACTTCGGCGGCTATTCGTGGAACGTCCCGAAGTCCGACTGGCTCAACGTCGGCTGCGGCACGATGGACGCGCGGAAGGTGCGCGGCTCGTGGACCGCCGCGCGCGACTACTTCACCGAGGCCGGCCACCTGCCGCTCGTCGCCGAGGAGCGCCTCGACCACGCGAAGGGCCACTCGTACTTCCTCTACGACCCGGCGCACCTCGGCGCGTGCGAGCGCGATCAGGCGTTCCTCGTCGGCGATTCGCTCGGCCTCGCGCAGCCGCTCACCGCCGAAGGCATCCTGCCGTCCGTCATCTCCGGCCGCCTCGCGGCCGAGGCGATCATCGCGCGCGATCCGGCCCGCTACCGCACCGGGCTGGCCGCGCACCCGGTCCTCCGCGACTACGACCTGTTCTATCGCCTGCGCATGGCCGGCAGCCGCCTCAAGGACCGCGCGACGGCGGGGCCGCCGAGCCGGTGGTCGTTGCCGTCGTCGCCGTTGCTCGCGTCGCTCGGCAACGCCGCCGTGGCCAAGGGCTTCGGCTGGATGTTCGCG
>JANXOM010000247.1 GCA_025353585.1 Deltaproteobacteria bacterium | reverse complement strand
CGGCGTCGCCGGCGTCGTCGGCAGCGACGCGGGCCTCAACATCCTCGGCGTCCTGGTGCTCGGCGGCATCTTCGCCTACCTCGGCTACTTCAAGTCGCTGCGCCACACGCCCGAGATGCCGCCGGGCCCCGCCGCCGCGGCGCCGCCGGCCGAGCTGCCCGCCGCCCGGGTCGTACGCACGCCAGACTGACCGCTCGCCCAGCCCCCGTTACTTCGGCTCGGGCTTCGTCAGCTCTTTCCAGCTGTGCCCGTCGCGCTCGATCATGGCGGCGGCCGCCGGCGGGCCGTCGGTGCCCGGCTCGTACGGCAGGACGCCCGGCGTCGCCTCCCAGACCTGCAGCACGGGCTGGATGAGCTCCCACGCGCGGTCCACCGAGTCGCGGCGGTTGAACAGCGTCGCGTCGCCGCGCATGCAGTCGAGGATCAGCCGCTCGTAGGCCTCGCTGATCGGCCGCTTGAACGCGTCGGCGTACGTCATGTTCATGACCACGTTGCCGACGGAGATGTTCTCGCCCGGCACCTTCGCCACGAACCGCAGCGAGATGCCCTCGTGCGGCTGGATGCGCAGCGTCAGCACGGCCGGCTGCAGCACGCTGCCCGCTGCCTCTTCCTTGAACAGCACGAGCGGCACGCTCTTGAAGTGGATCGCCACCTCGGTCAGCCGCTCCGTCATCTTCTTGCCCGCGCGCAGGTAGAACGGCACGCCCTGCCAGCGCCAGCTATCGATGAAGAACCGCATCGCCGCGTAGGTCGGCGTCTGCGAATCCTTCGCCACGCCCTCCTCGCGCCGGTACCCGCGGTACTGGCCGCGGATGCAGTCGTTCGCGACCTCGTTGAGCGTCAAATCGCGGATCGAGCGCAGGAGCTGGCTCTTCTCGTCGCGGATGTCGTCCGCGGCGAACGACGCCGGCACCTCCATCGTCACGAGCGACATCACCTGCAGCAGGTGGTTCTGGATGATGTCGCGGACGACGCCCGTCGCCTCGTAAAACGCGCCGCGCCCCCCGATCCCGATCTCCTCGGCGGCCGTGATCTCCACGTAGTCGATGTGGTTGCGGTTCCACAGCGGCTCGAAGATCGAGTTGCCGAAGCGCAGGACGAGGATGTTCTGGACCGTCTCTTTGCCGAGGTAGTGATCGATCCGGTAGATCTGGCTCTCGTCGACGTAGCTGCCGATCATCTCGTTGAGCTCGCGCGCCGTCTTGAGGTCACGCCCGAACGGCTTCTCGACGATGATCCGGCACGACGGGATGCCGGGGCGCTGGACCTCGCGCTCGATGAGCTTGTGCTCCTCGAGCTTCTTCAAGATCTTCGGGAACTCCGACGGCGGCGTCGACAGGTAGAAGACGCGGTTCCCCTTCGTGCCCTTCGCCTGCGCCGCCTCGAGCCGCGCCTTGAGCGTCTCGTACATCTTGTCGTCGCCGAACTCGCCGCCGACGTAGTCGAGCATCGAAGCGAACTTGTCCCACTTCGCCGGCTCGAGCTTCTGCCGCGAGAACTGCGTGACGCCGTCCTTCAGCTTCGCCGCGAACTGGGCGACCGGTAGCGGCCGGCGCGACACGCCGATGATGACGGTCGGCTCCTTGAGGCCGCCGTCGACCATCACGTTGTAGAGCGCAGGCGCGAGCTTGCGGCTCGCCAGGTCACCGGTGGCGCCGAAGATGACGATCGAGGTCGGCTCGGGGCGGCGCTTGCGCGTCGGCTCGTCGCCGAGGATCTCGCCGACCACGGAGTTGGCGTCCGCCGGCGCCGCGACCGGCGTGGCCGCGGCGGGAGGGGCCGGGCGATCGGACGACGAGGTCGCCGTCGTGGTCTCGGTGTTCTTCACTTCCTCGGGCGTGTGCGGATCACTCATGAGCGCTGGTCCTTGCTCGTGGCCACGTAGTGCCCCGCGCCGCGTTACTCGGCGCCGGGCACTACGTGGCCACGAGCAAGGACCAGCGCTCA
>JANXOM010000203.1 GCA_025353585.1 Deltaproteobacteria bacterium | reverse complement strand
GCGAACGCCCGCCGGCGCGCCACCCGGGCGCGAGCCGGGGCCGCCGGAGCGCCGCGCGGCACGCACCACAGGGCGCCGTGGAGCGCTGCCTCGACGGCGACCTCGCCGAGCGCGGCGCCGATGACGGTGCCGACGGGCAGCGGCCCGGTGGCCACCATCTGGCGCATGAGCGCGTACGCGAACGCCTCGGCGGCCGGGGCGTCGGTGATCGGCATCGCGAGCTCGGGGAGCCCGAAGGTCGCCATGCCGGTGGTCTCGAGGTCGCCGCCGGCGGAGCGCGGGTAGGCCCACAGGGGCGTCGGGTTGTGGTCGGCGAGGTACGCGGCGGCGTCGGCGGCGAAGTCGGCGGCGGCGACGGCCATGTAGTTCGCCAGCGGCTGGACGAGCGTGGTCGCGAGGGGACAGAGGGTGACGACGAGCTCCGTCAGGCGCGTGATGCGATCCGCGGTGAGGGAGGCGCCGAGGGGGCCGAGGCCAACGGCCTGCGCGACGGCGGGCGCGGTGTTGTACGGGAGCCAGATCGGGGACGGCCCGGAGACGAGGAGGCACTGCGGCGTGAGGACCGGCGGGGACGTGGCGCAGGCGAGGTCGAGCTGCGCGGGCAGGACGGCTGCGGTCGCGGCGAGCTCCACGGCGAATTCGCCGCGCGGCCCCAGGGCGGCGGAGACGTCGGCGCCGGGCGCGACGGGGAGGATCGCGTACACCGTCACGGGAGGGGCCGCTTCCCCGGGGCGGTCGACCCGGTGAGCTGGCGCTCGGCGACCACGGCGGCCACGCGCTGCGCGGGGCCCGCGCCGACGAAGGTCGTCCGGCCACGGCGGGCGCCGACGGCCCCGAGCGGCCGGGCGAACCGATCGGCGCCGGGACCGAAGGCGGTCTGGAAGTGGAGAGCGTCGAGCGCGACCGGCGACAACATCGGCGCCGAGCATAGACGATGGGCCGCGATGGCCGACCTGGCGAGGAGCGCGTCGCGTCGCGGTGGTCCGCGGGCGGATCGGCGTGCTCGCCCGGTCCGGGCCCCGGCGCGTGGTGCCGGTCGGGCGCCGCGCGCTGCGGTGGCCTGACCCGCCGCCCGGGCGGGATAGCTACTTCGCCGCCGGAAACGCCAGGATGTACGTGACCGGAGCGCTCACGGTCACCTCGTGCCCGTCTTTCGGTTTCGGGAACTGGATCTTCGCGACCGCGTCGGCCGAGCACTCTGCGAGCTCCGGGTCGACGGCCCCCGTCACCGTCGACGCGCCGACGGCCCCATCGCCGCGGATCGTGAACTGCAACGTGAAGCCGCGGGTGTTCGCCATGGCCGGGGTCATGAACAGCGCCTTCTCGTAGCAGTAGGCCACCACAGCGCGGTGGCGCTTCAACGCGCGCCGCACCGCGAGCGGGGCGAGCTGGCCGGTCACGGCGGCGGAGCGCAGAAACAAGGTCGAGGAGGGAGTCGGCGGCTCTCCCGCGCCCATCCCGGGCGAGTCACCGGTGAGCTGGGCGTAGACCGGCCCCGCATCCGGATCCGGAGCGGGCTCCGGCTTTGCCGCCACGCCGGACGCGTATACCAGCTCGTACGCCACGGCGGCGCCGTCGTGCGAGGCAGGGAACTTCAACTTCGCCGCGACCGCGGTGAGGCACGCCGAGAAGGCGTCGTCCCAGGTCGCCGCATCGGTGTCGCCCACCTTGCCATCGGGCGCGATCGCGAACATCAACGTCTCGGTCGCGTCGACGCCGGGCGTCTTCGCGAGCTTCGCCTTATAGCAGGCGAGCAGCGCGGGGACGGCCTTCGCCACGACCGGCGCGACGACGTCCGGATCGAGCCCGCCGTTCACGGTGGGCGGCTCGAGCTTCAAGGTGGGCCGGGGCGCCGCGCTCGCCGCGCGAGTCAGCAGCATCAGCCCCGCTACCGCCATCATGCCCTCGCGCATGCGCCATCGTCCCATCGTCCGCGGGCGCGAGCAAGGAGCGCAGCGGCCGGCGCGCCGCTGGTACGCTGGCGGTGGATGCACGCGACGACGCGGTCCGAGTACGAGCTGCCGTGGCTGACGGCGGAGGGCGTGAGCGGGGATGCGCCCGGGGTGCACGTGACGGCGCGGACGGACGGCGCGGTGACGTGGGAGGCGCGATACCCGCTGGCGAGATTTTATCCGACGCCGTTCGCGCGCGCCGCGGTGCGCGTGCTCGAGGCGCGGTACGAGCCGGGCCACGCGTGGGTGGTGGTGGCCGAGCCGTACGACACGACGCCCGCCGGCACGTGGCCGCCCTGGGAATTTGCCTGCAACGCGGCGCACGCGATCGAGCGGACGCGCCCGGGCGCGCGCGTCGAGGTGCTGCTGGCCAACAACGCGGTGCAGTTCGGGCCGGCGGCCGGGCTGATGGAGCGGCTGCGGTCGCCGGGCGCGTTCGGCTCGCGGTTCGCCGGCTTCGAGGTCCGCGACGAGACGGCGCGCGAGCTGACGCTGTACGCGGACACGGCGCGCGGAGCGGTGGCCGGGCTGACGGCGCTCGGGTTCGCGGAGGCGTACGACGGCTTCGAGGAGCGCGGCGCGCGCTTCGAGCAGTGGACGTACACGCTGCGCGTGGCGAAGGATGATCCGCGGCTGATGGGGCCGTTTGTTCGGATGGCGCGGCTGCCGCTCGCGGAGAATGGCGAGGCGCTGGTGCGCATCGGCGAGGAGCGCGGGGAGCTGGCGATGCTGGTGGGCTCGACGGACTTCGCGCGGGCGGTGGGCGGCGGGTTCGAGGAGTGGCGCGGCGGGTCGACGCTGTGGCTGGCGTACCGGTGGGTCCCGCGGTCGCGGTTGCGGTAGGCGGAGTGATGCGGGAGATGGCCCACCTGCTCGGGATGCAGTGCATGCACGCGGGCGCGGCGGCGTCCGCGCGGCTCGCGGACCCCGCGGTCGATCCGCGGTGGCTGCACCGCTTCCGGCTGGTGGACGCGCACCCGCTGTTCGGCGCGCCGGCGCCGCCGAGCTTCCCTGGGCAGGTGGCCGCGGCGAAGTTTCGCGAGGCGGCCCGGGAGGCGTTGGCGTCGCCGTCCGTCGATAAGGTCACGTTCGCTGTGAGCAAGAAGGACGCGGCGGACCACGCGCACTGGCGGGTGGAGACTGGCCGCGATGCGCGTACGCCCACGACCCGCTTCGCGGCGAACGCGAAGTGGAAAGCGCCCGAGGCCGCCACCGAGGCGGCCGCGGCGGCGTGGGTCGAGATGCAGCACGCGATCCTCGAGGCGCTCGGTGCGACGCACGGCGTGATCGTGACCGCGACGAACGCCTGGGTGATGCACGCGGAGCTGTTCTTCGAGACCTCGACCGTCGATGGCAAGGAGATGCATCCGCACCCCGACGAGATCGCGGCGTACCGGGCGAATCGCGATCAGCTCGGCGAGCGCTACGTCCGCAAGCCGCGCTGGGGCACGTACCTGAACCCCGCACACGTGGCCGCGGTCGGCGGGCGGGACAAGATCGTGGCCGTGGTCGCCCCGCCGGTCGTGCGCGATGTGGGCAACCTCTGGTACGTGCAGCTCTCCGAGCGCGTGGCGGATTCGACGGCGCCCGAGACGCGGGCCCGGTGGCGCGCGTTCGCGGAGCTGCTCGCGCCGATCACCGTGTCGGTGCCGGGACCGGCGACGGTCCGGGATTGAACCTGAGGGTGAGTGCGCGCGGAGCGGCTCGATGCGCTGCCCTGTCGCTTGACCCGTCGTCAGTTTCCGGTATTATTCCTAACACCTGCGGGATTAACTCAGTGGTAGAGTGTCAGCTTCCCAAGCTGAAGGTCGCCAGTTCGAATCTGGTATCCCGCTCGAAAATTCGAGAGAAATACCGGAAGGTTGCAGCGGCCCTCGCTCATCTCTCAGCTCGCGATCTTCAGAACGACCTCCGAAACCCCACCCGAAACCCCA